>NZ_JBHXEM010000121.1:0-26483 GCF_042724755.1 Kitasatospora sp. NPDC127067
AAACTGCCCGCCCGCTTCTTTTTTTTAAACCACACCCCCCCTCCCCGCCCCGCGGGCCGCGCGCCCCCGGGGCCGCCCGCGCCCCGCCCCCCCCCCCCCGGCGGGGGGGCCGCGGCGGCTCTCAGCCGTTGCGGCGGTACTGGTCCAGGGACACCCTGACCGGCCCGTCCGCGCCGGCGGTCGACAGCACCCGGACCACGGCGAGGTCCCGGCCGTCCGCGGACCGGACGCAGAACGCGCCGCGCGGTCCGACGGCGCCGAACGGCACCCGCCCGGCCGGCCGGGAGCCGAGCCCCTTGAGGCAGTCGGCGACGCCCAGGCCGGCGTCCCGGCCGATGAAGGTGTCGGCGGCCTCCGGGACGAGGAACTCGCCGTCGCCGCGGCCGACGTACCAGATCGCGCTGTCCACCGGGACGACGGTCCCGGTGGCGAGGTCGAACTCGTAGGAGGAGTCCGCCGAGGTCAGCTCGACCCCGCGGTAGACGGTGGCGTAGTCGGTGACGGGCGGCGGTGCGGAAGCGGTCGGCGCGGTCGGGGCCGACCGGGTGGGGGACGGGAAACCAGTGGGGGCCGACGGGCCGGGTGGGGCCGGGGTGACCGGTGCGGCGGTGCCGGACACCGGGGCCTCCTCGGTGGCGGCCTCCACCTGGTC
Organism: Kitasatospora sp. NPDC127067; assembly: GCF_042724755.1. Classification (NCBI taxonomy): domain Bacteria; kingdom Bacillati; phylum Actinomycetota; class Actinomycetes; order Kitasatosporales; family Streptomycetaceae; genus Kitasatospora; species Kitasatospora sp. NPDC127067. Next base: position 653 of record NZ_JBHXEM010000121.1, read on the forward strand.
CGGGTCGTCGAGCAGGAACACCGCCGCCGCGGCGCCGACGGTCAGGGCCACGGCGGCGGTCAGCGCCGTTCGTCCGAGGGCCCGTCTGCGGCCTCCTCCGGCCCGGGCGCGCCTCGCCGGGCCGCCCTCGGCCGAGGGCACCGGGACGGAGCCGGACGCCGAGGACGCCGGCACCCGCCCGGAGGCCGCGGCGGGCTCCGGCAGCGGCCCGGACGCGACGACGGTGGGGGTCGGGACGGCCACCGGGGCGAGGACCGTACGGGCCGAGGCCCAGCCCGGCCCGTCCGTCCGGTCGCCCGGATCACCGAAACGTCCCTGCTCGCCGGAACCGCCCGGATCGCCGATACCGCCCTGCTCGCCGGCCTCACCCCGCTCGGCCTCGGCCGGTACCTGCGGCAGCTCGGCGTGCCGGGTCATCTGGCTGGTCAGATGGTGCGGCAGCCAGTCGTCGCCGAACCTGAGGTGCCCGCCGACCGCCGGGTGGCTCCGGGCGGCGGCGATCACCTCGGCGGTGGTCGGCCGGTCCTCGGGCCGCTTGGCGAGGCAGTGCAGCAGCAGCTCGCGCAGGCCCGCCGGGACGGGGGTGAGGTCCGGCTCCTCGTGGACGGTCCGGTAGAGCGTCGACGGGTCCGGTCCGTCGCCGAAGGGCGGGTTGCCGCCGGCGACGTGGACGGCGAGGGCGCCGAGGGCGTACACGTCGGTGGCCGGGGTCGCGGGCCGGCCCATCGCCTGTTCGGGCGCCATGTAGGCGGGCGAGCCGATGCGCAGCCCGGTGCCGGTGAGCGCGGTGGCGTCGGCGGCCCGGGCGATGCCGAAGTCGATCACCCGGGGGCCGTCCGGGGCGATCAGCACGTTGCCCGGTTTGAGGTCGCGGTGCACCACCCCGGTGGCATGGATCGCCTGCAGCGCCTCGGCGATGCCGGCGATCAGCAGCAGGACGGTCCGTTCGGGGAGCGGGCCGAAGCGCCGTACCACCTGCTGCAGGGACGGGCCCGGCACGTACGTGGTGGCCAGCCACGGCGGGGCGGCCTCCACGCCGGCGTCCACGAGCTGGGCGGTGAACAGTCCGTGGATGCGTCTGGCGCTGGCCACCTCCTGGGCGAACCGGGCGCGGAACTCCGGGTCCTCGGCCAGTTCGGGCCGCACCACCTTGAGCGCGACCGGCCGCCCGCCGGGGGTGTAGGAGAGGTAGACCCGGCCCATGCCGCCGGCCCCGAGCCGCGCGTACAGCCGGTAGCCGCCGACCTCGCGCGGGTCGTCCGGGGTCAGCTCCTGGAAGACCGGCTGGAGGGCGAAAGGGGATCGGTCAGCGGACATGCGGGCTGCCTCTCTCGGCGGTCGGGACGTCGGCGGGCGGTGGCGTCGGCGGTCGGGACGTCGGCAGTCGGGGACTCGGGTGCGCGGGGCCCGACGGCCGCGGAAGCGGCGTGCGGCGGGCACGGCCTCGCAGAGTTTAGAGGTTCCGTCAGGATTGGCCGAATCCGTCGCCGCCGGCTCCTCCGGGGCCCCCGCTGCCTCCGGTGTCCCCGCCGCCCCCGGTGCCTCGTCGGGGGTCTCCCAGCTCCGCCTCGATCGCCCCGCGCAGCAGGCGGCGGGCATGCTCGACCGGCAGTGAGCCGCTGAGCCAGCGCACGCTCAGGCCCTCGACGAGTGCGGTCAGCCGTTCGGCGGCCGCCGCGTGCGCCGGCGCGGTGCCGCCCGGATCGGCCCGGGCGAGCAGTTCGGCGACGTCGTGCACCCAGGTGTGGGTGGTTCGTGCGAGGTCCTCGCGAAGCTCCGGGTCGAAGACCGCGGTGGCTCTCAACTCGCCCCAGGCGGTGCTGTTCTCCCGTACTTCGACGGTGTCCTGGAGCTCCAGGAGCAGCACCTGTTCCAGGTCGGCGCGGGGGTCCTCGGTCCGGGGCACCGGGTCCGGTTCGGCGGTGTAGTGGTCGGCGCGGTCGCTGATGAAGTCGAGCGTCCGGCGCAGCAGGCCGGCCCGGTCGGTGAAGTGGTAGTAGATCAACGAGGTGGACACCCCGGCTTCGCTCGCCAGCTCGCCCACCCGTAGTCCGCGTACGCCGCGCCGGGCGATGACCCTGGTGGCGGCCTTGAGTATTTCTGTCCGACGGTCCGACATGGGCGCCCACTCTATGTGCTCCTCGGCTGGTCGGGCCAGCTGCCTGATGATCGTTTCAGGGTTTTCGAGGAGTCCTGCATCAAAAGCTTGACTGAATTTTCAGTACGGTAGAGGATGCGGGGCAACCCCCCCACCTCCCACGTCATCCAGGGAGCGCCATGCACACCCCCACACCCTCACGACGCGGCCTGCTCCGGCTGGGCGCCGCCGCCGTACCCCTGATCGCCCTGGGGACGGCCCTTCCGGCCACCGCCCGGGCCGCGACCGTCGGCCCGCCAGGTGCCCCCGCTCCGGTGGACACCGTCGCCCCCGCCGCGGCGGGCAGCACCACGCGGCTGCGGATGCCCGCCGAGAGCGACCGGCACGACCGCACCTTCATGGCCTGGCCGGCCCTGTCCTCGATCTGGCGGACCCAGCTCTCGGCGGTCCGCGACGACATCGCCCGTGTCGCGTACGAGATCTCCCGCTACGAGCCCGTCGTCGTGGTCGCCCGCCCCGGCCAGGCCGCCGACGCGCGCTACTACTGCGGCCCCGGCGCCTACCACGCGATCACCGTGGTCGAGATCTCCAACGACGACCTGTGGATCCGCGACTTCGGCCCGACCTTCGTGGTCGCACCGGGCGCCGTCGCCGGCGTCGACACCAACTTCAACGGCTGGGGCAAGACCGGCACCCCGTACTACCAGCGCTACACCGAGGACGCCGCGGTCGCGGCCGCCCTCCTCGCCGAGTACGGCGTCGACCGCGTCCGGGCCCCCTTCGTCGGAGAGGGCGGCGCCCTGGAGACGGACGGCCAGGGCACCCTGCTGGCCACCGTCAGCTCGCTGGTGAACCCCAACCGCAACCCCGGGATGTCCCAGGACCAGGTCGAACAGGCCCTGAAGGCGTCGCTCGGGATGGACAAGGTGATCTGGCTGGCCGGTCTGGCGGGCCAGGACATCACGGACTACCACATCGACTGCCTGGCGCGTTTCACCGCGCCCGGCCGGGTGCTCCTCGACCGGCCCGGCCCCGGCACCGACCGGATCTGGATCGACGTATACGAGCAGGCCAAGCAGGTCCTGCGAACCGCGACCGACGCCCAGGACCGCCCGCTGACCGTCGTGGAACTCCCCGGCCCGAACCGCGCCCGGATCCGCGGCCGCGGCAAGGACTTCCTGTCCAGCTACACCAACTTCTACGTCGCCAACGGCGCCGTGTTCGTCCCGCAGTTCGGCGACGCCGACGCCGACGCCCGGGCCTACGCGATCCTGCGGGCCGAGTTCCCCGGCCGCGACGTCGTCCAGCTGAACATCGACACCATCGCCTCCGGCGGTGGCGGCATCCACTGCGCCACCCAGTCCCAGCCGGCCGTCCCGCCGGCGCTCTGAGACCCCCTGGCGGCCCGTCCGGTACCCCACGGAGGCGGGCCGCCAGGGATCCTTCCGCTCCCACCACCCTCCCTCTCGACCGGCCCGCGCCCCGAACGCGCCGGGCCGGCCGGGGACCGACCAGAAGAGGTTTCCCGTGACGTACCGAATGCCCGCGGAGTGGACCGAGCACGAGGGCTGCCTGATGGCCTGGCCCGTCCGCCCGGACCTGTGGGGCGACACCCTGGCCGAGGTGAAGCGCGAGTACGCGGCGGTCGCCCGCGCCATCGCGGAGTTCGAACCGGTCACCATGGTGGCCCCGCCCGGCCACGGCGACGAGGCGCGCGCCCACTGCGGCACGGGCGCCGGCGCCGGCACCGGCACCGGCATCGCCGTCGTCGAACTCCCCACCGACGACTCGTGGTTCCGCGACTCCGCGCCGATCTTCGTCCTCGACGGCGACGGCCGCCGGGCCGGCGTGGACTTCCGCTTCAACGCCTGGGGCCGCAAGCACAGCCCCTGGGACGCCGACGACCGGATCAGCGGCCTGCTGCTGGAGCACCTCGGCACCCCGGCGATCCGCTCCGGGATGATCCTCGAAGGCGGCGCGATCACCGTCGACGGCGAGGGCACGCTGATCACCACCGAGCAGTGCCTGCTCCACCCCAACCGCAACCCGGAGATGACCCGGCAGGAGATCGAGGCCGAGCTGAAGGCCCGGCTCGGCGTCACCACGATCGTCTGGCTGCCCTACGGCGGGGCGCTGGACACCGAGACCGACGGGCACGTCGACGGCGTCTGCGCCTTCGTCGCCCCCGGCAAGGTCGTGGTGCAGCTCCCGGCCGATCCCGGCCACCCGGACTACGTGCGGATGCGGGCCAACCGCGCCGTGCTGGAGCACTCCACGGACGCCCAGGGCCGGCCCTTCGAGATCGTCGACCTGCCGCAGGCCGCCTTCGTCGAGGTCGACGGCCGGGAGGTGGAGGTCGGCTACCTGAACTTCTACCTCGCCAACGGCGGCGTCGTGGTGCCGGTCGCCGACCACCCCGAGGACGCGGCGGCGCTGGCCGTGCTGGCCGCCGCCTACCCGGACCGCAAGGTCGTCGGCGTGCGCGCCCGGGTGATCGCCTACGGCGGCGGCGGCATCCACTGCATCACCCAGCAGATCCCGGCCGCCACGCAGACCACCGCCACGCCGTCCACCGCCACGCAGACCACCGCCACGCCGTCCGCGGCTGCTCGCGCCTGACCCTCGCCAGCGAACGGAGAAAACCCTCATGACTCCCACCGCGCCCGCGAGACGCACCGCGGCCCGGCGGCGACTCGTCCTCGCCACCGCCCTGCTCTCGGCCGCGGCCCTGGCCGCCGCCTGCTCCGGCCCGCCCCGCGGCGCCGACCGGTCGGCCGTACAGCTCTCCGCCGACACCCCGGCGGCCAAGGGCGAGCTCGACTCCTTCACCTGGGCCACCTACGCCGAACCGCCCACCCTGGACTACGTCCAGGCCTTCGACTACCCGCAGAACACCGTGCTCGCCAACGTCTGCGAGAGCCTGATGCGCTGGACGCCCCAGCTCACCCTGGCCCCCGGCCTGGCCGAGAAGGCGTCCAGCCCCGACCCGACCACCTGGGTCTACGACCTGCGGGCCGGCGTGCACTTCCACGACGGCACGGTGATGACCGCCGACGACGTCGTGTACAGCCTCGGCCGGCAGACCAACCCGGACAACGCCTCCGCCTGGGCCCAGGTGTTCCAGAACGTCGACTCCGTCACCGCGACCGGCCCGCTCCAGGTCACCGTCAAGCTCAAGCAGCCCGACTCCCAGTTCCCCCAGTACATGGCGACGGCCGCCGGCGTGGTCGCCGCCAAGGCCGGGGTGGAGGCGGCCGGCAAGGACTACGGCACCAGCGGAGGCCTCGACTGCACCGGCCCCTTCAAGCTGGGCGGTTGGGCCAAGGGCCAGTCGATCGAACTCCAGCGCTTCGACGGCTACTGGGGCACCAGGGCCAAGGCCGGGAAGGTCGTCTTCAGCTTCCTCACCGACGCGTCCGCCCGCACCAACGCGATGCTCACCGGGGACGTCGACGGCGGCTACCTGATCCCCACCGAGAGCTACGACCGATTGAGGAAGGACGGCCCGGGCACGCTCTACTTCGGCGAGGGCCTGAGCACCGTCAACGTCAACGTCACCAGCATGCACGGCCCGCTCGGCGACCTGCGCGTCCGCCAGGCCCTGTCCCTGGCCCTCGACCGCTCCGGCTTCGTCAAGGCCGGCCTCTCCGGCGCCGGCACCGTCACCGGCTCCCTCACCACCAGGGCGGCCTGGGGCGCGGCCCCCGACGACGTCCGCAGGACGGCCTTCGACGGCCTCACCCCCACGGCGCAGGACATCGACAAGGCCAAGGCCCTGGTCAAGGAGGCCGGCGCGAGCGGCCGGACGATCGTCATGGCCACCAGCACCATCGGCCAGGACGTCTCCCTGCTCGCCACCGCCGTCCAGGCCGCCGGGGCGAGGATCGGGCTGGACGTCCAGCTGAGGACGATCGCCCCGAACGCCTTCACCGCGCTGTTCACCGACCCCAAGGCGCGCGAGGGCATCGACCTGTTCCCGGAGACGTACTACGACTCCATCACCGACCCGCTCGACCTGCTCGTCAACTTCCGGACCGGCGCCTACCAGAACTTCGCCGGCTACAGCGACAAGGCCTACGACGACCTCGTCGACCAGGCCACCGCCGAGTACGACCCGGCCAGGCGCGGCGCGATCGAGGCGAAGCTCCAGCAGACCGCCTCCCAGCAGCTGCTCTGGATCCCGGTCGCCGAGTGGCCGACCGCCGTCTTCCTCAACAAGCGCATCACCGGCGCCCCCACCACCATCGCGTACATGTACTACCCGTGGGCCGCCGACGTGGGGGCCGCCCGGTGAACTTCCTGAGATTCGCCGCCCGGCGACTGGCGGAGATGGCCGCGACCCTGCTCGGCGCCTCCTTCGTGGTCTTCGGCGCGATGTACCTGGCGCCGGGCAACCCGGCGAGTTTCCTCCTGTCGGGCCGGTCGGCCTCGCCGGCCGCCCTGCAGGCGATCAACGACCAGTACCACCTCGACGACCCGTTCCTGGTCCGGTACTTCCGCTGGCTCGGCCAGGTGCTGCAGGGGGACTTCGGACGCTCCATCACCTACCGCACCGACGTCTCCACGCTGCTCGCCGACCGACTGCCGGCGACCCTGACGCTGGTGGCCATGGCCCTGCTGGTGGTCGTCGTCATCGGTCTGGCGCTCGGCTGGATCGGCGCGGTGCGCGGCGGCGCGACCGACTCGGCGATCCTGCTCTCCACCACGCTCGCCGTCGGCACCCCCTCCTTCGTCGCGGCCGTCCTGCTGCAGGGCCTGTTCGCGGTCGAGCTGGGCTGGTTCCCCACCAGCGGCACCGGCGACGGCTTCGCCGACCTGCTGTGGCACCTCACCCTGCCCGCGGTCGCCCTCGCGCTGTACCTGATCGGGATGCTCGCCCGGGTCACCCGCTCGGCGATGCTGGACGCCCTGGAGGGCGAGCACGTCACCGTCGCCCGCAGCCGGGGCGTGCCCGAACGCGAGGTGATCCGCCGCCACGTGTTCCGCAACTCGCTGGGCACCGTGCTGACCACCGGCGGCCTGATCGTCTCCACCCTGCTGGTCTGCACGATCCTGGTGGAGTCGGCCTTCAGCGTCGGCGGCATCGGCCAGCTCCTCGAACTGTCCACCACCACCAAGGACTTCCCGACCGTCCAGGCCATCTCCCTGCTCGTCGTCGCCCTGTTCATGACCGTGAACCTGGTCGTCGACCTGCTCCACCCGCTGGTCGACCCCCGGGTCGCCCTCGGCACGAGGAGGTCCGACGCATGAGTGTCGCCCTCGCCCGCCGGCCCGGTCTCGGCCGCCTCAAGGCCGCCCGCGCCCCGCTCCACCTGGCCTGCCTCGGCATCGTCGCCCTGGTGGTGCTCGCCGCCCTGCTCGCCCCCTGGATCGCACCGGACGACCCCAACGCCGTCGACCTCGGCAACGCCCTGGCCGGCCCCTCGCCCGACCACCTGCTCGGCGTCGACACCGCCGGCCGCGACACCCTCTCCCGGCTCCTGCTCGGAGCCCGCACCTCCCTGCTCGGCCCGCTCGGCGTGGTCGCCTTCTCCACCGTCGCGGGCGTGGCCGTCGGCCTGGCCGCGGGCTGGCGGGGCGGCTGGCTCGACTCCGTCCTCTCCCGCAGCACCGAACTCGTCTTCGCCTTCCCCGGCATGCTGCTCGCCATCCTGATCGTCTCGGTGTACGGGGAGGGCCTGCTCGCCCCCGTCGTCGCCCTGGCGGTCGCCTACCTGCCGTACGTCTCCCGGCTCACCCGCTCGCTCGTCCTCGCCGAACGGTCCCGCCCCTACGTCTGCGCCTACCAGGTCCAGGGCCACTCCACCCTGCAGATCTGCCTGCGGCACGTCCTGCCCAACATCGCCCCGATCGTCCTCGCCCAGTCCACGATCAACTTCGGCTACGCCCTGATGGACCTCGCGGGCCTCTCCTTCCTCGGGCTCGGCGTCCCCGCGCTCACCCCCGACTGGGGGCGGATGGTCTTCGACGGCCAGACCGCGATCCAGCACGGCTACCCGCTCTCCGCGATCCTGCCGTGCGTCCTCATCGTGCTCACCGTCGTCGCCTTCAACGTCGTCGGCGAGCGCTGGGCCGACCGCGTCGCCCGGAGGACCCCATGAACCGCAGCAGCCACGAACCGGAGCAGCGCGTGAACGCCCTCGACGTCCGGGGCCTGCGGCTCCGCCTGCCCGGCACCGCCCGGCCCGTCCTCGACGGCGTCGACCTCACCGTGGGCCCGGGGGAGACCGTCGCCCTGGTCGGCGAGTCCGGCTCCGGCAAGAGCCTCACCTCCCGCAGCGCCCTCGGCCTGCTGCCGCCCGGCGCCACCGCCGAGGGCAGCGTCCTGGTCGACGGGGAGGACGTCCTGACCATGGGCCCCGACCGGCTGCGCGCCCTGCGCACCGGCCGGGCCGCCATGATCTTCCAGGACCCCCGGGCGGCCATCAACCCGCTGCGCCGCGTCGGCGACTTCCTCACCGAGAGCGTCCGCCTCACCGGCGCCATGGGCCGGGAGGACGCCGACCGGCGCGCCGCCGAACTGCTCGACGCCGTCGGCCTCGGCCCGGAACTGTTCGACCGCCACCCCGGGCAGCTGTCCGGCGGCATGCTCCAACGCGTCATGATCGCCGCCGCGCTGATGGGCGACCCGGTCCTGCTGCTCGCCGACGAGCCCACCACCGCGCTCGACGTCACCAGCCAGGCCGAGGTCATCGCGCTCCTCGGGGAGCTGCGCCGACGCTTCGGCACCGGCCTGCTGTTCGTCACCCACGACCTCGGCCTCGCCGCCGCCATCAGCGACCGCGTCTACGTCATGTACGCGGGGCGGATCGCCGAGACGGGCCCCGCCGGAGCGCTCTTCGAGAGGCCCCGCCACCCCTACACCGCCGCGTTGCTGGCCTCCACCCCGGGGCTGGAGTCCGACAGTCGCCGCCTCGCCGCGATCGACGGCCAACCGCCGGACCTTCGCCAGGAGTTGACCGGATGCGCGTTCGCCGCGCGGTGCCGGTACGCGACCTCCCGGTGCCGCGAGGAGACCCCGGTGGCGCTCCCGGTCGCCTGCCACCACCCGCTCGAAGGGAGCCGCGCCGATGCCTGAGGCCGCACTGGAGGTCACCGGACTGTGCCGGACCTTCGGCACCGTACGGGCGGTGGACGACGTCTCCTTCACCCTCGCCGCCGGCGGATCGCTCGGCATCGTGGGCGAGTCGGGCTCCGGCAAGACCACCACCGCCCGGATCGTCGTCGGCCTCGAACAGGCCGACGAGGGGCGGGTCGCCGTCCGGGGCCGGGCCCGCGGCGGCCGGGTGCGGGGGAGGGCCGAGCGGCTGGCCCGCGCCCGCGAGGTCCAGATGGTCTTCCAGGACCCGTACCTCTCCCTGGACCCGCGCACCAGCGTCGAGGCCGTGCTCCGCGAGACCCTGCGGCTGCACTTCCCCGGCACCGACCACGAGGCCCGGATCCGGGAGCTCCTCGACCAGGTCGGCCTCGGCACCCGGGCGGCCGACGCGCTGCCCCGGCAGCTCTCCGGCGGCCAGCGCCAACGCGTCGCCATCGCCCGGGCGCTGGCCGTCCAGCCGGCCGTCCTGGTGCTGGACGAGGCGGTCGCCGCCCTGGACGTGTCCGTGCAGGCGCAGGTGCTGAACCTGCTCGCCGACATCCGCGAACAGACCGGCATCGGCTACCTGTTCATCACCCACGACCTCGGCGTCGTCCGCTGCGTGACCGACGAGGTCGTCGTCATGCGCCACGGACGGATCGTCGAATCCGGCCCCACCGCCCACGTCCTGGACTCCCCGCAGCACGCCTACACCCGGCTGCTGCTGGAGTCCGTCCCCCGGCCCGGCTGGGATCCCGACCGGATCGCCGCCGCGCGCCGCGCCTTGTAAGACGGCCCCGGCCCGGCAGGTGGTGGGACCCGCCGGGCCGGGGTGACCGGGCAACACCGGCGGGCGACGCCGGGCGGCAGCGAACCTGCCGGCCCGGCGCCACCGCCGCAGGAAGGACGACCGTGCAGGTCGCCACCGACGACACCAGCGCGACCGACCGGGCCGCGCACCGAGCCCCTGGGTCGCCGCCGATCGGATCACTGATCGACTACGTGGCGTTCTCCTGGGCCGAGGGCGTCATCGCCGCCGGCCTGGCCTGCACCGCCTGGTCCGGCATCCGCACCGAGCACCGGCTGCGCCGCGAGCGGGAGGCGGCCGCCGAGGGGCCGTGAGCGGATTCCCCCGAACGGCGGGTGCGTGCCGCGCCGGAATCTGACCTTCCGGTCAGTAGCCTGCGGAGCCGAACCCCCGACACCAACCGGAACGAGGCCCCATGGCTCACCCCCGGCCGTCCCGCCGCTCACTCCTGCGGTCCGGGGCCGCGCTCGCCGCGCTGGCCCTGGCCGGTGGCTGCTCCTCCGACGGCGGATCGGAGGAGCAGTCCGACAGGAGCGGTACGGCTTCGGGTGCGGCCCCGTCCGCGAGCCCGGCGGCCGGGGGGTGGGCCATGCCGGCCGAGTCCGGCCCGCACACCCGCACCTTCATGGCCTGGCCGGCGCTGGAGGAGGTGTGGGGCGACCAGCTGCCCGGGGTCCGGCAGGACATCGCGGGGCTGGCCCAGGCGATCGCCGGCTTCGAACCGGTCGTCCTGCTGGCCCGCCCCGACCAGGCGGCCCAGGCCCGGCAGGCCGTCGGATCCTCGGTCGAGGTGCTCGAACTGAAGGTCGACGACCTGTGGGCCCGGGACACCGGCCCGACCTTCGTCACCGGCCCGCAGGGGCTGGCCGGGGTCGACTTCAACTTCAACGGCTGGGGCGACAAGCAGACCCACGCCAATGACAGCCTGGTCGCCCGCTACCTCCTCGACCACTACCGCATCACCCGCATCCAGGCGCCGATCACCGGCGAGGGCGGCGGCATCGAGGTGGACGGCGAGGGGACGCTGATGGCCACCGAGAGCTCCTGGGTCAACGGCAACCGCAACCCCGGCAGGTCCCGCGACCAGATCGAGGCGAGCCTCAAGGACCTGCTCGGCGTCGAGAAGGTGATCTGGTTCCAGGGCGTCGCCGGGCAGGACATCACCGACTGCCACGTCGACGCCCTCGCCCGCTTCGCCGAGCCGGGCACCGTGGTCCTGCACCGTCCCGCCGCCGACGCCCCGCCGGACGTCTGGACCACCGCCTCCGCGCAGGCGCTGCAGGTGCTGCAGACGGAGACGGACGCCCAGGGCCGCACGCTCGAGGTGGTCGACCTCCCCGAGCCCGACACCGCCCGGATCCCGGGCGCGGGCAAGGACTTCCTGGCCACGTACATCAACTACTACGTCTGCAACGGCGGGGTCATCGTCCCGCGCTTCGGGGACCAGGCCGCCGACGACCGGGCGGCCGGCATCCTCGGCGACCTCCACCCGGGCCGCAAGGTCACTCAGGTCGGCATCAACCACATCGCCTCGGGCGGCGGGGGCATCCACTGTGCCACCCAGCAGCAGCCCGTGGCGCCCGGCTCCACCCCGTGACCGGTCGGGCGGCGCGGGGGCGGGCCGCGCGGATCGGGCTGCGGACGGTCGGGCTCCGGACGGTCGGGTGACGCGGGTCCGGGCGGCGTACGGTCCCTCCGCGGACCGTCAGGCGCCGGACGGCCGGGGGGTGGACGACAGCGATTCCAGCAGGGTCCGCAGCACCCGCTCGGCGTCCACCGTCCCGTCCAGCGACCCGATGGCGGCGAGTCCGTCCACGGCGGCGGCGAAGGCCTCCCCGAGCGGGACCGGGTCGCCGCCGTCGCCGCGTTCCTCCAGCAGGCAGCGGAACAGGCCCACGAAGGAGGCCCGCCAGCGCGCGTACTCGGCCTCCAGGCTCGCGCGGACGCGTTCGTCGTTGAGGGCGAGCCAGTGCAGGGCGGCGTGCAGTCGGGCCAGGTCGGGGCTCTCGGGCCGGGTGAGCAGCTTCAGGACCCGCTCGGAGCGCTCGGCGTAGCCGCCGGGGCCGGCGACCGCCTCCTCCAGCGGCGTGATCCACTCGGGCCGGATGTCCGCCACGACCGCGACGATCAGGTCGGTGCGGTCCGCGAAGTGGTAGTGGCACATCCCGTGCGAGACCCCGCACAGCGCGGCCACGTTGCGGGTGGTGAACCGCCCGGCGCCGTCGCCCGCGAGCAGGGTGCGGGCCGCCGCGATCAGCCGGGCCCGGGTCTGCTCGCCCTTGGCGGAAGCGCGGGTCCGGCCGGGGCCGCCCGCCGCGGAGGCCGTTCGTGCGGCCGTGCCTGTCGCCTGTGTCGCCATGGCCGTCACTGTAACGACCGGGGGAGTGCCGCAGGGGGCGCATCGGGAACGATGGCTGTGCAAAGTATTGACCGAGCGCTTGGCCAGTTTTACCTTTTCGGTCAACTGCTGCACAAGCAGCGGACGTTGACATGGAGGCAGTGATGGACGACCGCTCCAGAACCGAGACGACGGCCGCGGAGGGGCTCGGCCGCCGCCGGTTCCTGACGGCCGCCGGGATCGTCGTCGCCGGCACCGCGCTGACGGCCGCGACCGGCGGGCCGGCCCAGGCGGCGCAACGCCGCACCGCCACGGGTGCCGCCGCCGACGCCGGCCTCGCCGCGGGCTTCCGGGTGCCGCTGGACACCGTCCGGCACACCCGCACCTGGATGGCCTGGCCGGACAGCAGCACCATCTGGCGCAACAAGCTCGGCGGTGTCCAGTCGAACATCGCCCTCATCGCCAGAACCATCGCGAAGTACGAGCCGGTCACCATGTGCGCCAACCCGGCCAGTGTGGCCAAGGCGCGGTCGATGTGCGGCTCGACCGTCACCGTCATCGGGGACGTCCCGGTCGACGACTGCTGGATGCGCGACACCGGCCCGGTCTTCCGCACCGACGGCGCGGGCGGCCTGGACACGATCGGCCTCAACTTCAACGGCTGGGGCAACCACCAGAACCCGCACGGCAACGACGCCCTGGTCGCCCGGCGCGTCGCCGCCTACCTCGGCCTGCCGTTCACCGCCGCCGGGCTGGTCGCCGAGGGCGGCGCCATCGAGACCGACGCGGCCGGGACGCTGATGGCCACCCGGAGCAGCATCCTCAACGCCAACCGCAACCCCGGCATGTCCCAGGCCGCGGTCGAGAGCGCGATGTGCGCCGCCTACGGCGCCACCAAGGTGATCTGGTTCAACGGTGTCGCCGGCCAGGACATCACCGACGACCACGTGGACGCCACCTCCCGCTTCCTCGGCGCGGGGACTGCCGCGGTCCAGATGCCGCTGGCGAGCGACACCGACGCCTGGTCGAACGACGCACGGCAGCAGTACCGGATCCTGACCACCTCCACCAGCGCCCAGGGAACTCCGTTCGGGGTCAGCCAGATCCAGGGGCCCGACTACAACCTGATCCGCTCGACCGACCCCAACTTCGTCGGCTCCTACGCCAACTACTACCTGTGCAACAACGCGGTGATCGCGGCGCAGTTCGGCGACACCAAGGCCGACGCCGCCGCCCGGGCCGCCCTCGCCCGGCTGTTCCCCGGCCGCACCGTCGAACAGCTGAACATCGACAGCCTGGGCGCGGGCGGCGGCGGGATCCACTGCGTCACCCAGCAGCAGCCCGCGGCGTGAGGAGGTGGGGCCGGGTCCGGCCCGCCGACCGGACCCGGCCCCGGGCGCCGGGCCTACCCTCCCGGACGACCCGGGGGGCCGGCCCGGCGCCCGCTCAGCCCAGGGCGGGGATGTCGTGGGTGGCGCAGTGGATGCCACCGCCGCCGGCCGCGATCGCGTCGATCTTGACCGGCACGATCTCCCGGCCCGGGAAGTACTGCTTCATGATCTGCTGGGCCCGGTCGTCGGCCCTGGCATCGCCGAACTCCGGCAGGTAGACGCCCTTCGTGCCGATGTAGAAGTTCATGTACGAGGAGACGAAGGCGTCACCGCGCCCGGTGATCCTGTCCGGGTCCGGCTGCTGGAGCTCCACCACCTGGAGCTTGCGGCCGGTCGCGTCGGAGGCGTCCTTGAAGACGGCGCGGGCCTGGTCGGCCGAGCGGGACCAGACGTCCGGCGGGGTGCCGGGGAAGGCCCGGTCGAGCAGGACGACGCCGGGGGCGGCGAAGCGGGTCAGGCAGTCGACGTGGGCGTCGGTGATGTCCTTGCCCTTGACGCCCGCCAGCCAGATCACCTTGCTCACGCCGAGGACCCGCTTCAGCTCGGCCTCGACCTGGTCCCGGCTCATGCCCGGGTTGCGGTTGTCGTTGACGACGGAGCTCTCGGTCACCATCAGGGTGCCCTGGCCGTCGGTCTCGAAGGAGCCGCCCTCGGCGACCAGCCGGGTCTCGACCCGCTCCACGCCGTACTTGGCCAGCACCGTCCGGGCGACCTTGGCGTCGTTGCCGCGCTGCTGCTTGCCGCCCCAGCCGTTGAAGTTGAAGTCGACGCCCTTGACCGTGCCGCCCTCCTCGACGAACACCGGCAGGGTGTCCCGGGCCCACAGGTCGTCGACGGCGATCGGCACCACCTCGACGGCCGAGCCGCAGGCCTTCCGGGCGGCGTCCTGCTGCTCGGGGCGGGCCATCAGCACGACCGGTTCGCGCGCCGCGATGGCCTGGGCCAGGCCGGCGACGTCCCGGCGGACGTCCGGCAGCTGCTCGCCCCAGATGTTCTCGGAGGCCGGCCAGGACATCACGGTGCGCAGGTGCTTCTCCCACTCGGCGCCGAAGCGGCGCACACCGGGGGTGCCGCCGGGCTGCGGGGGCGGCAGGGTGGCGCCGTCCTCGATGCCGTTGGGGTCGCAGGCGGTGAGGCCGAGGGTGAGGGCGCCGACACCGGCGCCGACACCGGCGAGGCGGCGCATCAGGGTACGGCGGGACAGGGCAGGGGACATGCGGGCACTCCGGCTGTGGTGGTCGGTGCGGTGGACAGGATGTGCGGTACGGCGGCTGCGGCTGCGACGCAGGCCGCCCGGTGGCTACGGCAGCGGTTCGTGCATGGTCGAGCAGTGGATGCCGCCGCCGCCGGCCATCAGGCGGTCGACGTCGATCTGCACCACCTCGCGGCCGGGGAAGGCCGCGGCGAGCGTCTCCCGGGCGGCGGCGTCCTTGTACGCGTCGCCGAACTCGGCGGTGATGACGCCCCCGTTGACGAGGACGAAGTTGAGGTAGGAGTCGACGAACCTGGAGCTGCGGGAGCGGACGGTGTCCGGGCCGTGCACCGGGACGACCTGCAGGCGGCGGCCCCGGGCGTCGGTGGCGGCGGAGAGGATCGCGAACTGCTCGCGGGCGTCCCGCGCCCAGGAGTCGTTGCGGTCCGCCGGCGGCAGCTGCACCATCACCACGCCGGGGCGGACGAACCGGGAGGTGACGTCCACGTGGTCGTCGGTGATGTCCTCGCCCCTGATGCCCGGCAGCCAGATCATGGTGTCCGCGCCGTAGGCCTCCAGGACGGATTCCTCGATCTCGGCCCGGCTCATGCCGCGGTTGCGGTTCTTGTTGACCAGGCTGCTCTCGGTGGCCATCACCGTGCCGTCGCCGTCGGTCTCGATGGCGCCGCCCTCGCCGACGAAGTCCGCGAAGGTGTGGCGCAGGCCGCGGCGGGCGGCGAGGCGCTCGGCGACCCGGGCGTCGTCGTGGTGCACCTGCTTGTTGCCCCAGCCGTTGAAGTTGAGGATCACCGCGTCCAGGCCGCCGTACCCGTCCCGGCGGAACACCGGCGCGGTGTCGCGCATCCACAGGTCGTCGGTGGGGATGGCGGTGATCACCTCCACCCCGGAGCCGCACCGGGACCGGGCCTTGCCGGCGGTCCAGTCGTCGGGGGCGCACATCACCACCGGCTCGAACTCGGCGATCGTGCGGGCGATCAGGGCGATGTCCTCCTGGACGCCGCCCAGGCGCAGTCCCCACACGCCCCTGCGGGAGGGCCAGGACATCCAGGTCCGCGCGTGCGGGACGTCGTCCGCCGGCACCCAGGGGTACGGCCCGGTGGAGCGGTCGTCGGGGTAGTGGGTCATGAGGGTCTCCAGATCGTGCGACGGTGCCGGGAAGGGCGCCGAGGGCCGCCGGATCCCACTCTTCGCGCCGCGACGCGGTGGCGCACACCACGGGGACGGGCCGGCGGCAGCACCCTTCCTGCGGCTTCAGGCTCGCACTGACTGAAAGTTCAGTCAAACTCATGGGCGCGCCATAACGCATCCTTGACGGGGCTCCCCGCGCAGCGTGACAAGCCCTGCGCGGTCCGTACGGCTCAGGACCCGAGCCGGGCCACCTCGACCTCGATCGCCTCGGTCAGCAGGGTGCGGGCGTGCGCCAGCGGCAGGCTGCCGCTGAGCCAGCGCGTGCTCAGCCCCTCCAGCAGCGCGGTCAGCCGCTCCGCCGCGCCGGCCAGCGCGACCGCCGAGGCCATCGGCCGCACGTCGCCGAGCAGTTCCGCCACCTCCTGCACCCAGATCCGGGTGGCCCGCGCCAGGTCCTCGCGCAGCGTCTCGTCGAACACCGCGCTCGCCCGCAGCTCACCCCAGGCGGTGCTGTTCTCCCGCACCTCCGGGGTGTCCTGGAGCTCCAGCAGCAGCGTCTGCTCCAACTCCTCGCGGGGCGTCAGCGGCGGGGCGTCCTCGGCGCGTTCGGTCGTGTACCGCTCCGCCCGGTCGTTGATGAACTCCAGCGTCTGCCGGAGGATCCCCGTACGGTCCTTGAAGTGGTAGTAGATCAGCGCGGTGGACACACCCGCCTCGGCCGCGAGCTCCTCCACCCGCAGTCCGCGCACCCCGCGCCGCGCGATCACCCGCGCCGCTGCTTCCATGATCGACGTTTTACGACTGGCCACGATCCACCACCTTACCGGCGGCGCGGGCGCCGGTCCCGCCCTCCGGCTGACCTACCGATCAGCCGGAGCCGACGGCCCGGGCGCGGAATGTGGCGCAGGTCACGCCGGATCCAGAACCCGGGCGCCGGATCTCGCGTCTGGCTGGTGTGAGATCACGCAGGAGAGCACTGGACGAGGTGGACGAGGAGCGCCTCCTCCGGCTGGTGGCCAGGGGAGACCGCGGGGCGTTTGACGAGCTGTACCGGCGTACGTCGCCATGGCTGGCGGTGCGGCTGCGCCGCCGCTGCGCGGACGAGCAGATCGTCGCCGAAGTCATGCAGGAGACCTATCTCGCGGTGTGGCGCGCGGCCGGCGCGTTCGCCGGGAGCGCGGTCGGCGGGACGGCCGTCGGGTGGCTGTGGACGATCGCGGCACGCCGCCTCGTCGACGCGTTCCGGCGCCGCGCCCACCACGCCGAACCGCCGGTCGCCGCGGCCGAGCGGGCGGTGGTGCCCGCGGCGGAGGAGGAGGCGCTCGCCGGGACCGTCGACGGCGACGTCGGCGACGCCCTGAGACGGCTGGCGCCGGAACTCCGCGAGGTACTGCAGGCCACGGTGCTCGACGGGCTCTCCGTCCGGGAGACCGCCGTCCTGCTCAGACTGCCCGAAGGCACGGTCAAGACCCGTGCCCGTCGGGCCCGGATCGCGATGCGGGAGGCGCTCGCATGAGCAGGGAACACGCGTCCAGGCAGTTGATCGACGACTACGCACGTGGCGACACGACGATCGCGGCGGACACGGTCTGGGCACTGGAGGCCCACCTGGAGACCTGCGCGCCGTGCCGGAGCCGGCTGGCGGCCTCCGTGGCCACCGGGGTGCCCGGCATCGCCGCGCTCGTCGAAACCGTCCGGGCCGGCCTGGAACCGCAGTTGGACGCGGCGGCCGCAGTGGCCCCGCGGCGGTACCGGCCGGGATGGGTGTCGTCCTGGCTGACGCCGGTGATGACCCCGTGGCTGGCCATGACCGCCGTCGTCACCCTGGTGGCGCTGCTGCTGGACGCGGTCGCGCCGGCGGAGGGCTTCGGCGGCACCTCACTGGTGTCGCTGATCGCGCCGGTGCTGCCGCTGTGCGGCGTCGCCGCATCGTGGTCGAGCGGCCTGGACCCGGCACACGAACTGACCGCCTCGACCGCCAGGGCCGGTCTGCCCCTGCTGCTCAGGCGCACCACCGCGGTCCTCGTGGTGGTCCTGCCCCCGCTGCTGCTGGGGGGATGGCTGACCGGGACCATGACGGCCGCGCAGTGGCTGCTGCCCTCCCTGGCCTTCACCTCCACCGCCCTGGCACTGGGCAGCGTGGTCGGGGTGACCCGCGCCGCCGTCGGGCTGGCGCTCGCGTGGGGCGCCGTCGTCCTGGCCCCCGCGTCGCTCACCGGCCGCGTCCCCTCCGTCCTGCAACTGGCCCTGCAACCCGACCGGTTGCCCCTGTGGGGGCTGCTCCTCGCGCTCGGCGCCGGCGCCGTGATCGCCCGCAGGGACGCGTACTCGACGCTGTGAAACCCATGTCCACCCTCGAATGTCCACCATCGAAAGGGACCACCGCATGACACCCGTGACGAGCGCGGCCGACACCGCGCCGAAGACCTACGCCTGGGAGATCCGGGCCGACGGCCTGAAGGTCCGCGTCGGACGGAACAAGATGGCCGTCGACGGCCTCGACCTCTCCCTGGGCATCGGCGCCCACGGCCTCCTGGGCCCCAACGGGGCGGGGAAGACCACCCTGATCCGGACCCTGGCCACGGTGCTGCGCCCCACCGAGGGCGAACTGGAGATGCTCGGCACCTCCCTGGGCAGGGCGGGCGACCACCGGGCCCTGCGCCGCCGCATCGGCTACCTCCCGCAGGACTTCGGCTACTACAAGCGCTTCACGGTGCGCGAGTTCGTCGAGTACATGGCCTGGTTGAAGGAGGTCCCGAAGAAGGATGTCCCCGAGGCCGTCCAGCGCGCCGTGGAACGGGTGGGCCTGGCCGACCGCGCCGACCACCGGATGAAGACCCTGTCCGGCGGCATGGTGCGGCGGGCCGGCATCGCCCAGGCCATCGTCAACTCCCCGGCGGTGCTGCTGCTGGACGAGCCCACGGCCGGCCTCGACCCGGCACAGCGGCTGCGCTTCCGCGAGCTGCTGCACGACCTGGGCCGCGACACCTGCGTGGTCGTCTCCACCCACCTCGTCGAGGACGTCGCGGCGGCCTGCTCCGACGTGGTCCTGTTCGCCGACGGCCGCCTCGTCTTCCAGGGCACGCCGGACGAACTGGCCGCCGCGGGCAGCACCGAGCACCCCGGCGACAGCCCCCTGGAGCGCGGCTACTCGGCGCTGCTCCGCACCTCCGGACAGCAGGGGAGCGCCTGGTGAACCGACGTGTACTGCGCACCGAACTGAAGCGCTCGGCCGCCCCGTGGGCCGGAGCCGTCGTCCTGGGCGGCAGCCTGGCGGTCTTCCTCCTGTACGACGGAATCTGGTCGAGGGGTACCGCGGGGTGGACGGCCCAGTGGACCACCATGGCCATGTGGACCCGTTCCCTGCTGGCCTTCTGGCTGCCGCTCGTGGTCGGCATCGGGGCGGTGTACGGGCTGCGTGAACCCCGCTCGCGGATGACCGAACTGCTGACGACCACGCCGCTGCCGGCCTGGCGCCGTGCGGCGCTGCCGGCGGGTGCGATCGCGATCGCGCTGGCGGTGGGCTTCGGCCTCCTCGTCGTCGTGGGCGGAGCGCAGGTGGCGTTCGGCCCGACCACCTACATGGGCCTCGGCTGGCTGCCGATCTCGCTGGTGGCGGTCCTGGGCCTCGTCGCGGCCGCCGTGTTCGCCATGGGCGTCGCGCGGACGCTGCCCTCCGTCCTCACCCCGCCCGCCCTGGTGGTGGCCTGCCTCGCGGTGACGGGCATGCTGCGCATGCGGATCGAAGGGGAGGTGCCGGAGAGCAGGACGTCGAACCGGATCGGCCTGCTGTCCCCGGTGACCGCGGACCCGCGGCAGATGCTGCTGACCCTCTCCGACTCCGTCCACCTCGGCCAGACGGTCTGGCTGCTCGGCCTGCTCGCCACCGGCCTCGCGCTGCTGGCGGCCGCCACCCGCCGGGCCCGGCTGCTCGCGGTGGCCCCCGTCCTGGCCGGCGCGGCCGTGGCCCTGCTGGTCCTGCCGGCCGCCGCGCGCGACAGCTACGTCGTCGACAAGGCCGCCGCGGCCATGGTGTGCGACGGGCCGGTGTGCGTGACCCAGGCCAGCCGCTCGCACCTGGCCGAACTCGCGCCGCGCGGCCGGGAGGCGCTGCGCGTGCTGCACGAGTCCCTGGGCGACAAGGCGCCGACCTCGGTACGGGAGGACACCGCGCTGCGCGCGCTCGGCGATCCCCGCTCGCTCCCCGCCGACGCGGTGCTGGTCGACTTCGACGATCAGCTGTTCATCGACGCGACCGGCAACGACCTGACCCGCGCGCTGGTCGCCCAGGGACTGGCACCTAACTGCCACGCCCGCACCTCCCGGGAGGGCGGGTCACAGGACGACGTCGCCCTCCAGAGCGTCGTCGTGAGCTGGGCCCTCGGTGACCCCGCCCTCCGACCGATGGTGGAGCAGGCCACCGACGTGTTCTCGCGCAGGGCATGGGCGGACGCCGACGCCCTCTGGCAGGAGCTGAAGGGGCTGGCGCCCGCCGAGCAGCGCTCGCGGATCGCCGAGCTGCGCACCGCCGCCCTCTCCTGCACGGCAAGGCTCCGCGAGGTGCCGGTGGGAGGTGTGTCGTGATGAGGTGGCTGATGCTGTACGCGCGTTCACGGCAGGTGCCCGCCTCGGCCGCCGCGGTCGTGCTCGTCGCGCTGGCGGTGTGGGCCCTCACCCGGGGCTACGGTACGGGCGCGACGGATGCGATGGACCCGACCGCGTTCTACGTGCTCACCGCGGGCGTGGCGGCCGGCTCCGTCGGGCTCGGCGGACAGGACCTCGCACTGGACCGGACCGCCGCGATCCGGTGGGCGCCCCGCCGGGCCGCGCACACGGTGCTGATCGGCGCGGTCGCCGGTGCGGCGCTGCTGGCGGTCCAGGCGGTGGGCCCGACGTTCGTCCCCACCGAGGTCGTCGTCCGGGACAGCGCGGGCCTGGTCGGCCTGGCCGCGCTCGGGGCGGTGCTCTGCGGGGCGCACCTGGCCTGGGCCCTGCCGACCGGCTGGCTGGCGTTCGCCGTCCTCGTCCCGCCGCTGCCGCCCACCACCGTGGGGAAGGCCTTAGGTTGGATGACCTTTCCCCCCGGCACTGAGGCGTCCACCTGGACCGCGGTGGCGCTGCTGGTGACCGGCGGCGCGCTGTACGCCGCTGTCGGCCCGAGGCGCTGACCCAGGGCCCGCCCGCGAGTTCGGCGAGGTCCTCGGGCGAGTGGGGGCAGGTCGCGGAGGGGGATTGTCAAGGATCTTCACTCCTTCGAGTGGTGGCCGATCGTCGATCGGTCGGCAGGGGTCCCCCGGCGGTCAAGACTGACCCCCGAACGAGCGTCAGCTTTCGGAGGGGGAACGGTGTCGACCATCGGAATGTCCGGCATACCCGGCGCGGTCGGAGCGGATCGACGGCTGCTGGTCAGCGTCTTCGACCCGCAGGAGGCGCGGGAGGCGGTCCTCGGCGGTGCGCGGATCATCGACAGCGAGGATCCGCGCAGCGCGCTCGGGACCATCAAGCCGCGCCGGATCATGGACATCGCGGACGCGGTGCTGGCCGCCCGGCGGGACCTCCCGGTCCAGTTGAGCACCAACATCGGTGAGGACCAGCTGCTGTTCCGGCGCGCGGAGAACGGCCTGGCCCTGCCCAAGTCGGCGTACGAGCAGGTCGGCAAGGCGGCGCAGGCCGCCCTCGGAGTCGCCCTGGCGATGGGCACCCGGGTGCATCCCTGCGGGATCGTCAAGGTCGGCCTGGACGGCATGCGGACCGGTGAACTGGCCGAGGTGCTCGGCGAGATCACGGCGACGCTGCGCCGGAGCGAGCAGCTGTCGCACACCCGGGTGATGTCCGTACTGTTCGCCCAGGACCTCGACCTGTGGGACGCCCGCAAGACGCTGCCGCAGGTGCGGCGCGCCCTGGTGGGCCTGCGGGAGTACTACCCGTGCGCGCCGTCCACGCCGGGGGCGTTCGACCTCGCCGAGTACGCGGAAGCGCTGCTCGACGTGCACGGCGGGCCGCTCTTCGACGGCCGGCGGCCGGACCTGGCCGGGCTGAGGGCGTCCGGCGCCCTGCCGGCGGAGGCGTCCACGGGTTTCGTGGCCGTCAACGAGCCCTTCGCCCACCGGAGTCACGGCCTGACGCCGGGCCGTCGCACCGACCGGGAGGCGATCCGCGCGGTGGTCGAGGCCAGCGCCGCGGCCGGTGCCGACGCGATCATGGTGGACACCAGCATCCTGCTGAAGGTCGCCCGGATCGGACTGGTCTCCACCGCCGGCAGCCCGGAGCTCGCCGACCTCGACCGTCACGACACCGACCGGCACGGTCTGGCCAGGGCCGGGATCCTCTCGCTGGAGGAGATCCGGTTCTTCGTGGAGCTGTGCCACGCCCACGGCCTGGAGGCGAACCTGGCCGGCTCGGTGCAGAGCCACCACGCCCAGCAGGTCTGGCGGCTGGTCCCGGAGCTCGACCAGCTCTCCGCCCGCGGCGGCGTCAGCGCCCTGGCCCGCGACCCGTACGGCGGCACCGGCCGCGGCACCCGGCACGAGCGGACCGTCCGCCGCACCCTGGTGGGCGGGCTGGTCCCGCCCGAGCAGGGCGGCCGGCTGGTGGTGCCGCGGCGGATGACGGAGCAGCCCGGGGCGCTCGACGACGTGGCGGACCTGCTCAAGCGTCACCCCGGCCTCGACGCGTACTCCTCCGACGCCCATGGGGTGCTGGCGCCGCTCGGCTGACGGACGACCGTTCCGGTGTCCCTGGCCGAGTCCCCCCGGATGTCGTTCACGGCCCGTTTGCCGTACGCCGAGGCGCAGTTGGTGGGATCGTATTGTCAGTACACCGATAAGAAGGAGTGTTCCCCTTGACCACTCACCCCAGGCGCGGCGCCCGCTCGCGAACCCTCCCGGCACTGGCGGCGGCGCTGTGCGCGATCCTCGGCGCCACCGCGCTCGCCACCACCCCGGCGGCGGCCGCCGCCGACCAGCGTCACCCGATCTACGCCATCGCGCACCGGGTCGACACCCTGGACGGCGTGGACGCCGCGATCAACCACGGCGCCAACGCCATCGAGATCGACGTCTGCGCCTGGTGGAACCCGAACGAGTGGCGCGCCTACCACGACTGTTCCTCGGCCGGCGAGAACCGGCTCGGCCCCAGCTTCGACAGCATGCTCGACCGCATCGTCTCCAACGCCAACGCGGGACGCCGGCTGTCGCTGGTCTGGCTGGACATCAAGGACCCCAACTACTGCGGCGAGGAGCCCAACCGCACCTGCAGCGTCGCCGGACTGCGCGACAGGGCCCAGCGGCTGACGGCCGCCGGCATCCAGGTGCTCTACGGCTTCTACGAGTACCACGGCGGCAGCACCCCGGACGTCGGCGGCCGGGGCTGGAAGAGCCTGGAGGGCAGGCTCGGCCCGCTGGAGGGCATCACCACGACCGGCACCCGCGACCAGGTGCAGAGCGCCTTCGCCAAGTCCGGCACCGGATTCCCGGCCGGCCGCCGGGCGATGGACTACGGCGACAGCGACATCACCAAGGGCTTCGGCAACTGCACGGAGGCCACCTACAACACCTGCGCGGAACTGAAGAAGGGAGCTGCCGACCGGGCCGCCGGCCGACTCGCGGCCACCCTCTCCTGGACGACCACCTACAACGACCCCTGGTACGTCGACAAGCTGCTGGGCGACGCGCAGGTGGACGGCATCATCGCCGGCTACGGCGCCTTCACCGGCGTGCGGGAGTACGACAACAGCTGGCAGTGCGCCAACGCCGTCAACCTGGTCAGGGACTGGGTGAACCGCCACAGCGGCACCCACCGCATGGCCACCAGCGGCGACCGCCTGTTCAAGTAGGAGTAGGAGACGGCCCGACCCGACCGCACCCGGCGCAGGCCGGGTGCGGTCGGCTGCCTTTCGGCGGGCTGGCGGGTTGGCGGGGTCGCTGGGCGGCGGTCAGCAGGTCGGGGCGGCGGGCTCGGCCAGCGGTTCGTCGTCAGCGCCCGGCGCCAGGCCGCGGAGCAGGTGGGTGAGCAGGTCGTCGAAGACCTCGTCCAGGGCCGGGCCGGAGAGCCGACCGCTCGCGGTCTGGGCGGCCACGCCGTGGACGGCGGTGAAGAGGATGGCGCCGATCCGGTCGGCGTCGCCGGCCCGGATCAGCCCCTGGGCCTGGCCGAGGGCGATGAGCGCGCGGAGGTCGTCCTTCAGCGGCTGCCAGGCGAGCTCCAGCCCGTCCGTCACGGCGGGGTCGTGCTTGCGGGCGAAGGCCAGCTCCAGCAGTGCGCCGTGGTCGGCGGCGAAGTCGACGTACGCGCGGGCGACGGCGAAGGCCCGCTCGCGGAAGCCGTCCCCACTCCTGGCGAGACCGCTGCGGGCCGCGGCGGTGAGCCGCTGGACGCCGGCGAGCGCGAGGGCGTCGAGCAGGGCGCGCCGGTCCTTGAAGTGGCGGCTGGGTGCGGCGTGGCTCACGTCGAGCGAGCGGGCGAGCTCGCGCAGGGACAGCGCGTCGGCGCCCTGCTCGCGCAGGGTCTGTTCGGCGCGTTCCAGTAGCGCGGCGCGGAGGTCTCCGTGGTGGTAGTGGCCCGTTCGCATGGGCATCAGCATACGAGCATGTAGTCATTGACAACATTGTTGTCGGTGTCTACATTGGGGCCCATGGAGCGGACCCGGGTGTTCGCCGACCGCCGAGCGCCAACCGCAACCGAACCCCGTCGCATCGAGGAGAGTCATGGACTTCGCCCGCAAGACCACCCTGATCACGGGAGCGTCCACCGGCATCGGGGCCGCCTTCGCCCGCGAGCTCGCCGCCCGCGGGTCGGACCTCGTCGTCGTCGCCCGCAGCGAGGACAAGCTGAACCGCCTCCAGCAGGAGCTGACAGCGGCGCACGGCGTCACCGTGCACGTCGTCCCGCTCGACCTCGCCCGCCCCGGCGCCGCCGCGGAGCTGCAGGACCGCGTCGAGGAGCTGGAGGTGACGGTCGACGTCCTGATCAACAACGCCGGCTTCGCCACCTTCGGCGCCGTCGCCACGAGCGATCCGACGAGGATGGCCGAGGAGGTGCAGCTCAACTGCGCCACGCTCACCGACCTGACCGCCCGGCTGCTGCCCGGCATGGTCGAGCGCGGCCGGGGCGCGGTGGTCAACGTGGCGAGTACGGCCGCATTCCAGCCGATTCCCCGGATGGCCGTCTACGGCGCGACCAAGGCGTACGTGCTTTCCTTCACCGAAGCCCTGGCGAACGAACTCCGCGGCAGCAACGTCCGCGCCCTGGCGATCTGCCCCGGTGCCACCGACACCCCTTTCTTCGACGTCGCCGGCGAGCAGGCCGCCGTGGGCATCCGCCGACGGCCCGAGCAGGTCGTCGCCACCACGCTGGCGGCGCTGGAGAAGGGGCGGCCGAGCGTCGTCGACGGCTTCCTCAACCGTCTCGGGACCCTGGCGCCCCGGCTCCTGCCGCGACGAGCCACGGTTGCGGTCGCCGAGCGGGTCACCCGGCCGAGCCCGGCGGTCTGAGCATTTGGTCTCCGCCCCGGAGGGGAGTAGTGTTCTCCGGGTTGCCCCACGGGACGGCCCCTCGGAACAAGCTCGAATCTTAATTCGAGAATGACCGGGGAAAACGGACCGAAAAGCTCTGATAGAGTTCGGGAGCGCCGAAAGGCGAAAGCGAATCGAATGAATGAAACTCCGGAAAACGGAGCGGAAAGCATCTGATAAGCTGGAAACACGAAAGAACGAAGCCCGGAGGGTCCGCTGGAAGGCGGTCCGAAGGAAGCGTCCGTTCCTTGAGAACTCAACAGCG
>NZ_JBHXEM010000122.1:0-25740 GCF_042724755.1 Kitasatospora sp. NPDC127067
GGCAGACGCAGTGCCGGGGGCTCTCGGTGTTCGGTGGTTCGGGTGGTTCGGGCTGGGGGGGCTCAGCCGGCCGTGCCGTACAGCCGGTCGCCCGCGTCGCCCAGGCCGGGGACGATGTAGCCGTTCTCGTTGAGCCGCTCGTCCACGGCGGCGGTGACCACGGTGACCGGCAGACCTGCCAGCTCCCGCTCCATCACCTCGACGCCCTCGGGCGCGGCCAGCAGCACCACGGCGGTGACGTCGGTGGCACCGCGCTCGATCAGCATCCTGATCGCGGCGACCAGGGTGCCGCCGGTGGCCAGCATCGGGTCGAGCACGTACACCTGGCGGCCGGAGAGGTCGTCCGGCATCCGGGTGGCGTAGGTGGAGGCCTCCAGGGTCTCCTCGTTGCGGACCATGCCGAGGAAGCCCACCTCGGCGGTCGGCAGCAGGCGGGTCATCCCGTCCAGCATGCCGAGGCCTGCCCGCAGGATCGGGACCACCAGCGGGCGCGGGTAGCTGAGCCGGGTACCCAGCGTGACCGCGACGGGCGTGGTGATCTCCACCTCGTCGGTGCGGACGTCGCGGGTGGCCTCGTAGGCGAGGAGGGTCACCAGCTCGTCGGTCAGGCGACGGAAGGTCGGCGAGTCGGTGCGCTCGTCGCGCAGGGTGGAGAGCTTGTGGGCGACCAGGGGGTGGTCGACGACGTGGAGACGCATGTGTCGAGGTTAGCCCGGGTCTGGACGGGTGTACGACCCGCCGTGCCCCAGCCGGGCGGCGGTCCGGGTGACACGCCCGTGACACGCCGTGACCTGTCGCGAATGTCCGGACGGAAGTGCCTCCTGTGGTATCAACCGGGCCGTTCTGGGAATGTCACGTCTTATGACGAGCAACCCGAACGCCGGGGACGGCTCGATGGACGAGCCCGTCGACGGGTCGGGCCGGAGCCCGGGCCCGCCGTACGACCACCCCGAGACCGAGGCGGAGCGCCGCAGGCGGCGGGCCGTCTTCCTGCGCGAACTCACCGAGGCGCGCGAGCTGCGGGAGCGGGTCCAGCCCCGGCGGACCAAGGAGCGGCGGATGCGCGAGGCCATGCGGATGCGAACCTTCCGGATCTGACAAGGCCCGGACGGCCCCGCGCCGCCGCGCCGCGCGCCCGGGGGCGGACCCCGGGTGCGGACCCGGAAACGGCCCGAGGCGGCCCCCGGCGGGCGTTCGGAGCAAATTTCGACCGGCTTCGGACCGCCACGCCCGACTTCGCCGTCCGCCACCCGGCCCTTCCGACACGACCTGCAAAGACGCGCTGCCGAACACCCCCCGCGAGGGCGGGCTTTCTGTCACGATTCCGATGGGACGGTCCGAACAAGCGGACCGCCCCTGGCGCGGGGGCGGCCAGATTTTCGCGTCGCCCGTGCGCGCCGGCAGCCGAGACCGATGATCTTGGGAGTGTCCCTGGTGGCGTACTTCGCTGCAGTGCTTGCTCGCACTGAGGACGGGTGGGATGTGAGCGAGACGGAGCTCGACGACGTCGAAACCCTGGCCGATCTGGCCGACCTGGCCCGCGACTCCGCCCAGGACGACGACAGCGTCCTGATCTTCATCGAACAGGAGGACGCCTGGTTCGCCGTCGTCCGCGTGGACGGCGAGGAGGACCCGCGGATCTTCGTGTCGGACGGCGCCGCCGCCGCCCGCAGCTCCTACGGGTCCGTCCTCACCGACGAGTTGGTCGACCAGGCCGGCGAGAGCGAGTTCGGCGACCTGGACCACCTGCTGGACGAGACCGAGGAGGCCGGGGAGCAGGACGAGGAGGACGCCGACGCCCGCGGCGGCGTCCCGGTCGGCCCGCTGGGCGACGCCCACCTGCTCACCGAGTTCGGCCTCGCCTCCGAGGACCTGCTCGCGCTCAGCGGCGAGGGCGCGGTGCCGGGCGACGCCCTGGAGGAGATCGCCGAGGCCCTGGGCTGCGGCGAGGTCCTGGAGGCCGTCCGGTAGAGCGGTCGGTCGTACCGGTGTCCGCCGCCGGATACCCGACACTGGATGCCATGCAGCCCGCATCCACCCCGCTGACCGTTCCGCGCGTCCCCCCGTTGCCCGCCCCCGTCCGCCCCGACCCGGTCCGCGACCGCTGGGCGGCGCCGATGCGCCTGGCCATGGCCGAGGCCGCACTGGCGCCGGCCACCGGGGACGTGCCGGTCGGGGCGCTCGTCCTGGGCCCGGACGGCGAGGTGATCGGACGCGGCCACAACGAGCGCGAGGCGGTCGGCGACCCGACCGCGCACGCCGAGGTGGTCGCGATCCGGCAGGCGGCCGAGAAGACCGGGGAATGGCGGCTGAGCGGCTGCACACTGGTCGTCACCCTGGAGCCGTGCACCATGTGCGCGGGCGCCATCGTGCTGTCCCGGATCGACCGGGTGGTCTACGGCGCCCTCGACGAGAAGGCCGGCGCGGCCGGCTCGCTCTTCGACGTGATGCGCGACCGCCGGCTCAACCACCGCCCCGAGGTGATCTGGGGCGTCCTCGCCGACGAGTGCGGCGAACAGCTGCGCGCCTTCTTCGACACCCACCGCTGAGAGCCCACCGCTGAGAGCCCGCCGCCGAGAGCCCGCCGACCGCCGTGGCGATACGGATTTCGTGACTGCGCCACCCCTCCGGTAGAGTTCCTCTCGGTAGCGTGTCCGAGCGGCCAAAGGAGCACGCCTCGAAAGCGTGTGTGGGGGCAACTCCACCGTGGGTTCGAATCCCACCGCTACCGCCATTGAGCAGTAAAAACGAAGGGCCCCGACTGGTGACAGTCGGGGCCCTTCGTCGTCGCGGTCTCAGTTTTGGTCTCACTTCCGACGCTTGCAGCTAAAGGAGCAGACGCACAACCGGCGCCACTAGTACGTTCAGCCCCATGGCTGGAATCGATGGAACGGTCGCGGTCAAAGGCCCCCTGGCGGTCGAGTGCCCAGGGTGCGAGCGCCCCACCATGTGCGACGTGCTTGGCCAGGGAGTGCAGTCAGAGGACGAGGACCTCCTCACCCGCGTAGTGATGGTGGGCTGCAACGACTGCACCCAGCTCATCCTGCTGGAGAGCCTCGAACTGCCAGCGTCGGGGCAATGGACTGAGCTGTACCGCGTGTGGCCCGTCCCCTTCCGCGAACTGTCCCCGGAGATTCCGGAGAACGTCCGAGGAGCACTTGAAGAGGCGCGTGACTGCTTCCTCAAAGCCCGTGCCTACTCCGCAACGGTCGTCATGACACGGCGTGCAGTCGAGCTTGCATGCAAGGCCGAGGGAGCGAGCGGACGCGATCTTCGCCAGAAGCTCCTGGACCTCAAGGCCGCCCAAAGGATCGAAGGACGCCTGTTCGACTGGGCCGACGAGCTGCGCATGCTGGGAAACGAGGGCGCACACGGCGACCATTCGTCCCGACAGGACGCAGAAGATGCCCTCTCGTTCGCCGAAGCCCTGTTCGACTACATGTTCGTCCTTGCCGACAGGTACGAGCAGTTCAAACGCCGGAGGGCCCAGAGGTAGGGAGCCCGTCCGGCTCGCTGTCGGTGGAGTCCTTGGCCACCTCCCAGATGAGGCCGCCAATCTGCATCGCCACGTCCCGCCTGATCCGGGCCGTCACGTGCTGGTACCGATGCGTCATGGCGGTGCTCGACCACCCCATGATCTCCATCACGATCCGCTCGGGGACGCCGAGCAGGAGGAGGATGGTCCCGGCGGTGTGACGAGCGTCATGCAGGCGCCCGTCCCTGATGCCGGCGGCGGCGAGCAGTTCCTTCCACCGGTCCCAGTCCGTTCGGGGGATGAGCGGGTGGCCGGTCTCCGAGGCGAAGACCCATCCGCCCTCCGCCCACTCCTGACGGGCGGCCAGCCGCTCCCGGTCCTGCTCCTCCTTGTGGAGCTTGAGCAGCTTCACCAACTGATCAGGGAGACCGATCAGGCGCTTCCCCGCCCTCGACTTCGTGAGCGCGGCGTCCGCATTCGTCCGGACCCGCTCCGGGCACCGACCGGCGTGCTTCCGGCCGCACGGCTCCGAACAGCCGTGCCCGTACTTCGGGCGCTGCCGGGCCTGCCGGACGCGCAGGGTGCCCGCCTCCAGATCGACGTCACGCCACTGGAGTCCGAGCGCTTCGCCCTGCCGCAGGCCGAGCGCCAGCGCGATGGCCCACCGGCCGCTGTTCCGGTTCTTGCCCGCTTCCAGGAGAAGGGCCTGAACCTCCTCCACCTCGTACGGCTCAACCTCCTCTTCCTCGACCTTGGGGGCGACGGCCAGCGAGGCGACGTTGCGGGTGAGGTGCCCGCGTCGGATCGCCTGGTTGAGCGCCGTCCGGATGGTGCGATGCGTCTGGTGGGCCGTGGCGGGCTTGCTGCCGTTGGCCTGCATCTTCTTGTAGAGCCGTTCCAGGTGCTCTGGCTCCAGCTTCTCCAGCCGGTGAGCACCGACTCCGGGGATCAGGTGGACGTTCACTGCCACCCGGTACCCGGAGAGGGTGTTCGGCCGGACGTGCAGCGCGGCGATGTTCTCCACCCAGTGGGTGAGCCACTCCGCCACGGTCCACTTCTTCCCGGCCTTCGGGACGTTGCCGTCGTCCCGCTTCCTCTCCAGCTCCCGGACCTTCTTGGTCACCTCCGCCCGGGTCTTCCCCCGGACGTGGCGCCGGTCCGGCCTGCCGTCGTCCTTGACCCCGACCGTCACACGGCCGTGCCACTTGCCGTCCTTGTCCTGGTAGATGCTGGAACCGCCGTTGGGCTGACGGGTCGCCAAGGGTGCTGCCTCCTCAGGCTGCGATGGGGTTGGTGGTGTGCTTCCGCATGCGGCTGCGGGTGAACTCGACGACGGCCTCGGCCGGCACGCGCCGGGCCCGGCCGATCGGGATGCTCTCGATCTCGCCGTCGCGGATCAGGGCGTACATGGTGGTGCGGCCGATGCTGAGTCGGCGGGCGGCCTCTTCGACGGTGAGGGCGACGAGGGTGGGGTCGTAGTCGGGGTGGTCCTCGATGGTGGTGACGGTCACTGCGGCTACTCCTTGGCGGAGGGGGCGGGGTGACGTGCTGTGGGCAGGCCCGGGTGCGGGGTGCCACGGAAACCACGGAATACACAAAAACCCTCTCTGTGGTGTCTGACCTGCGGTGATGCGCTCGGGCGGGGTACTCCACAGAAGTCCGCACTTATTCCGCAGAAATGGGCGGACGCGCCTCGGGCCGCCGCCGGGGTGGGTGCCGGCGGCGGCCCGAGGGTGGGGCGCCTGGGTTTTTGTGGAATTCCGAGCGACTTGTGTGGCAGGCGAGCGTGCTGGGCGTTGGTGCTGGTCGGGGCGGGTGCTGGGCGGTTTCGTGGATTTTGTGGATTCTGCGGGCGGCCTTGTGCGGTGAATCAGTTGGGGTGGAGCTGCGGGTGGGTGGCGTACCGGGGTGCGGGCGGGCGGCCCCGGGTGCCGGGCGGGCGCGGCGGTGCGGGTTCGTGGCGGAGCCAGCCGTGTTCTTCGAGCAGGCCGAGGGCGCTCTCCAGGACGGTGACGGTGGGGAACTCGGCGCGGGAGAGCTTGGCCATGAGGTCGCGCCGGGAGAACGAGGGGGCGGGGTAGTCGGTGAGGTGCTTGAGGACGGTGCGGGCGCCGGCGAGGGCCTTGTCCGCGCCCATGGCCTCGAAGACGTTCAGGGCGTGGGTGGTGAAGTACTCGCCGAGGCGGATCGCGCGCTCGACCGTGTCGACGGTGATGGGCTGCTTGTAGCCGTCACCCCCGTGCTCGGCAAGGTGGAGCAGACCGGCGATGCGCACGGTGGCGCCGACGAGCTTGCCGGCCCACTCGCTGATGTGGCCGAGGGCGCCGCACGGGGCAAGCCGCGGTTCGATCCGATCCTGGAAGGCAACGAGCGCGGCCCCGGCCTCCGGGGTGGTGGTGAGGACGGCCGGGTCGGTCCAGTCAGCCATCGCGAGGGTGAGGGCCGTCACCTTCCGCTCGTACTCGTCCGCGACCTCATCGGGGATCAGGTCCGGGAGACTCTTGCGCCGGCCAACGAGCGATTCGGGCATGGAGTACAGGAAGCGGGCGAGCAGGCCACGGCCGTCGAAGACGCGGTTGCGGCCGATGTCCTCCAGCACGCACGGCTGGACCGCGAGCGCCATGGTGAGGGCGGGCTCGTCGATGTACTGCTTGTCCCGGGACTGCCGGTTGACCTTGAGCAGGTCCCCGGCATGGCCCTTGAGGAACACCTCCATGTCGGGGCTGCCGCCGGAGTAGCGGCCGGCGATGGTGTCGAAGATGCCGCCCTCGGCGGACATGACGGCCAAACGCCCGCCCTGCTCGGCGAGGAGGGTGGTGATGGCGGCGGGGGTGCCGTCGTCGGCGATGAGCTGCGGTTCGGCCGGGACGGTGATGTCTGCGGCGGTGCGGGCCAGGTCGATCGCGAGGCGGTTCAACTCCTCGCGCTCGTCCTCGCTCGCGGCGGCGGCCTTGGCGGTGGCCTTGTCGGCTGCGGCGCGGGCGAGGCTGGCGGTGGTGGTGGCCTCCACGATCGCGCCCGCGCTCTGCTCGACCAGGGCCCGTTCCACCTTCACGAGCGGGCGGGTCATGGCCGTGAACACGGCGCTCTTGCGGTTGGCCGGGGGCAGGGCGACGACGACGTAGAGGTTCACCGGCTCGCGCCAGCGTCCGCGCACGACCACCACAGCCCGCCCGCCGCCGGCGACGGCCAGCACCGCCAGCGCCAGGCACCCGGCCAGATCAACCGGGGTCTGTGTCTCCTCCGCCACCGCCGCGACCATGTCGGCCACCCACCCGGGCAGGGCGTCCACCGGGAAGGGCGGGAGGATGCGGGCCTGACCGAGCGGGATCGGCTCCTCCCACCCGGGCGGTTCAGCGGCGAACGCGGGCGGGACGGCGTTCTCCCAGCCCTCGGTGAACAGCGACTCGGACGGCGCGGCGGGGGCGCTCACTCGGCCCACCGCCCCGGGCGATGCCCCGAGGAGAAGCGCTTCTCCTTGGCGCAGGACGGGTGGCGGTTGCTCATGCGGCACGCCCCACCGATCCGGCGGCGCGGGCGAGGCCGTTGGCGATGGTGCGCCGGCACTCCGCCTCGCCGAGACCAGCCTCCAGGCCCGCGCTGAGGAGAGCGTCGGTGGCGTCCGCTTCGGGCAGCGCGCCGGAGGCGACCAGGCGGCCGAGGGCGGCGGCGGAGGCGAACAGCCGGTCGTTGCGCCCGCCCTCCCTGGTGGCCCGGATCTTTGCGGTCTCCCGGGCCACGGCAGTGTCGACGTACGGGCCGAGGCGCCCGATCCGGGCCCGCACCGCGCTCGCGTCCACCACGACGGCCGGGGCGGGCTTGGGGGTGAGCAGGCCGAGCAGCCATTCGGGGAGCGGGATCGGGTCGGTGTCGTTGACGACGGTGTAGGGGCGGTGGTTGACGATGCTGCCGGGGGCGACGACGTAGCCGCCGTGGGCCCGGGTGTCGACCTTCCAGCCGAGCCCGTTGCCCTTCTCCCCGCAGGTGTTGCGCAGGACCACGCCAGCCGGGGCGGCGAAGTACAGGTGGGCGCCGCCCCGGCCGGTGCGGACCTCGTACGTCTGCGGCCACGGCTGGTCGTGCTGCTCGCACAGCGCGGCGAACACGTCCCGGCCGTCCGTGATGCCCTGCTCGGCCCAGCGGGCGGGCGGGGTGTCGCGGCGGTGCTTGGGCATGTCCAGGTCGACCACCACCAGGGCGGAGGGCCCGCAGGCCAGGCCGATGTTGTACGGGGCCACCTGCCACGCGCGGCGGATCACGTCGGGGTTGGTGGTGGCGCGGTGCTCCCACCCGAGGTGCCCGCCCTCACACGGCCCGGTGCCGGGGCAGTCCTCCTTGCTGTGCAGCGCCGGGTACTTCGAGTCGGGGGCCAGCGGGAACACCCGCCGACCCCGTTCGGCCGCCGCGAGCGCGGCCACCATCTGCGGGTTGCTGTTCATCGGTTCCTTCCAGTTCGGCGGCGTGCTGCTCGGCGCAGACCTTGTGTGCGGGCCTGCGCTGCTCGTCGCGAAGCGGGGTGGGACGGCGGCACCAGCGGCAAGGACGGGGGCCGGTGCGGTCGAAGTGAGAGGCGTCGCGCCAGTCCAGAAGCACCGCGCGCTGGCCGGGCTAGCGGTTGCGGTTGGTGACGTTGACGCTCACGTTCACGGCGCCCTGTGCGCTCCGGCCCCCGCCGCCTCCGCTGTTCTTGAGGAGGTAGAGGACGCCGAGAGCGCCGACGAGCAGGCCGAGGCCGGTGGTGGCGGCGGCGAGGGTCTGCAGCAGGAACCCGAGGCCGAGGCCCCCGGCGCCGACGCCGATGCCGCCGGCGAGCAGGCGGGCGGGCCACGGGTCCCGGGTCGGGACCGGGAGCGGGGCGGGGGTGTGCGGGGCGGGCAGGTAGCCGAGGGCGGGGTGGTGGATCGGGGCCGGGAGCGGGGTGGGCGGGTGGTAGAGGGCGATCGGGGCCGGGGCGGGCTGGGTGGCGTAGTAGGGGGTGCCGTCCTGGGTGTAGAGCACCGGGGCGGCGAACGGCGGCTGCGGGTTGGCGGTGTGGTCCACGGTGCTTCTCCAGTCGGCGAGTTGGGGCGGTCTCAGTGGAGGGTGGCGACGTAGTGGGCGATGGAGTTGAGGGCGCTGTTGACGGGTCCGGCGAGGCCGGTGCCGGCGATGGTGAAGCCGGACAGCCAGATGAGGACGGCGCTACCGGCGCTGACGCGCTGGGAGCGGACGAGGACGACGGTGATGATCGCGAACAGCAGGGCGGAGGAGACGGTGACGATCACGGCGGAGGGTCCTTCCGGGCGCCCCGGGGCTGTCCCGGGGCGTGGTCGAGCGGGTGGCGGAGGGTGTGTCAGGCCACGGCGGGCGAGGGGCGTCAGGCGCGTCAGATGCGTCAGAAACGGGGCGTCAGACGCGTCAGAAGCCCCTCGCGCGCACGCGTTACCTGGGGAAATCGGCCCGTTCGGCGTCAGAGCCGTCAGACGCGTCAGATGCGTCAGGGCCGTCAGAAACGGTCCGGGCGGTGGTTCAGGCGGCGGCCCGGTCGAGCGGGACGATCTCGTAACGGCCGGCCTCGTCGGTCTCCCGCAGGCGGCCGGCGTCGACCATCTCGGAGACCTGTCCGGACACCCAGCCACGGGAGCGGCGGAAGCGGTCGCAGTGCTCCATGAAGTCGGCCGGGGCGATCTCGGTGCGGCCCTCGGCCTCGAACTGCGCCAGCAGCTCGGCCATGATCTTCCGGGCCTCGTTCGCGCCGACCCGGGTGCGCGGCGGAACCTCGGGCGGGGCGATCTCCACCACCCGCTCAACGGGCGGGAGTTCGGCGTCCGGGTCGATCCACCCGTCTTCGTCCTCGCCGTCCTCGTCGGGGTTGAGGTCGTAGTCGAAGTCCACCGGGGCGTTCTCCTCGTACTCCTCGTAGATCCCGCCGTCTTCGTCGCCGTCCCGGCCGTCGTCGGCCGTGGGCAGGTCGGGGAGGGGGTAGCGGGTGCGCTGGGTGAAGGCGGGGCCGGCGGCCTTGGTGGCGGCTGCGGCGGTGACTGGGTCGCACTCGGCCCGGATTCCGGCGAACTCGACGACGTTGCGCGTGATGGCGTCGACCGGGGTGAGGTAGGCGCGGCCCGGGGTGGCCCAGAACGTCTCCGGGATGCCGTTCGCGGTCAGGTAGCAGTAGCCAGGGCGCTTGTCCTTCCATGCCTGCGGGGAGGCGCCGGCGTCCATGGCCTCGTCGGGCAGCGCGAACATGGCGTCGCGGTCGTCGCGCAGGCCGAACACCCAGGACGAGCCGAGGGAGGCGCGGGTGTCGGTGCTCATCTGGGCGCCGGAGGCACGCTGGAGCGAGACGACCAGGGAGATCCCGGCGGAGCGGGCTTCCTGGGCGATGCCGGTCAGGGCGTCCTCGTCGATCTCCCGCAGGGTCTTGGCGGCCTCCTCGAACCAGGCGATCAGGTAGGGCATGCCCGGGGAGCCGTCGGCTTGGACCCCGGCGCAGGCGGGTTCCCACTGCTTGTAGCCGTACTTGGCCAGCCAGGACGTGCGGGCCGGGATCACGGCCTTCAGCGCGTTGACCATGGCCTTGGTGGACTTGATGTCGAGCGCGGCCCAGTCGATCGCGGGCAGCAGCGGGCCGAGGGTCTGCTCCGCCTTGGCGGGGTCGGACGCCCACACGATCACGTCGCGGCGGGTGATGACCTCGTCCAGCGCGGTGATGCATCCCTCGGACTTTCCGCTGCCGGTCATTCCCATGCCGAGCAGGTGCATGGCGTTGCGTCCGGCGTCGGGGTCGCCGGGGAAGAACATCGCCATGTCGGCGCCGTCCTCGTAGATCCCGACGTGGACCGGGTCGGCGATCGACCCGCCCGGGTAGGACGGGCCCGGGTAGGGGGCGCCGGCCTTGAGCAGGTCGTTGGGCACCACGGTGAGCACAGCCTTGGACGAGTCGTCGGCGTCCGGGGTCATCCGCACGGCGTTCTTGGCCACCCGCAGCGCGCTGGCGAGCTTGGGCAGGGCCTTGGACACGTCGTCCGGGGTCAGCTCACCGCCGGGGAGCTGGAGACCGAACGTTGCCTTGTTCGGCTGCACCGTGGCCGAGGTGACCATGGTCTTGGCCAGGCCGACCTTCTCCAGCAGCCCCTTGTCCGCGCCCTCGCCGGCGCCCTCGGGGTTGACCCGCAGCAGTTGGCGGATGTTCCACGTCGCGGCGAGTGCCGATCCCCCTATCAGGTAGAGGCTGGGCAGAGGACCGGCGGCGGGTCCGGCGAGGGCTGCGGCGGTGAACCAGGACGTCCCGGCGGCGACGGTGATGGCGGAGTGGAGGCGGCGCTGCTGGCTGGTGGGCTTGCCCGCCCACCAGGTGGCGACGGTGAGGCCGAGCGAGGCGAGGGTGAGCCCGACCGCAGCGGCGGCGGACTCGTCCCACATCAGGTTCGCCGGGAGGGAGAGGATGCCGGTTCCGGCGGCGACGATCCACGGTGGCAGGTAGGGCTTCATGCGGTGGAGCAGGTACTCGCCGACGCCGCCGGCGTGCTGGTTGGGGTCGAGGTGCAGGTACCCGGCCTGCTGGCCGGTGTCGAAGTGGGCGAGGGTCTGGGGCTGGTGGCGGCGCACGGGCGGCCTCCCTGGGCTGCGGGGCGTGGGGTGAGGAGGGGCCCGGCCGGGGCAGCGCGCGGCACAGCTCACCCGACCGGATGGGGGTGAGGGCTGTGCGCGCCCTGCCCCGGCCGGGGATCAGGGACGGGTCAGCCGCCGAACTCGAACTTGCGGTGGGGCTGACGGCGGGGCTGGGCCACGCGGGAGATCTCGGGGTCGTACTCGCGCTGGAACGCGGCGTAGGTGCGGGCGATCTCGGCGGCGCAGTCCTTCGCGTCGTCGGCGGCCTTCTTGAGGTGCTTGGCCACCCGGCGGGCGCGGGTCAGGGAGCCGAACGGGCGGCCGTCCGCGTCGGGGACCTCCTTGAGCACGGCGTTCAGCAGCTCGTAGGCCATGGCCAGGTCGAAGGAGACCCGGGACATGGCGGAGCGGCCCTGCTCGCAGTAGTTGCGCACGTCGGCGTTGGTGAAGAACTCCGGGTCGCCGAGCGGGGAGTAGGCGGCCCCGCCGCCCGCGCCCCGGCCGCCGGACGGCTGGCCGATCCCGCCCGACGCCGGACCCGGACCACCGGGGCCCCGGCCGCCGTACGCGGCCCCGCCACCGCCGCCGGTCGTGTTGCGGGTGTAGTTGAAGTGGTAGCTCGGGCCGACGCGGGTGCGGGAGTTGCCACCGCTCGGCGGCGGGGGCGGGGTCTTGCCGCCGCCCGCGCCGCCGCCGTTGCCGGAGCGGCGCGGGGGCGGGAAGGGGCTGCTCGGGTTGCCGGGAGGGGTGCTCATCTGTGCTTCCTCCAAGGGGAGTTCAGGACTGCGGGGCGTCGAGCGGGGTGGTGGCGAGCGTGCGGCGGGTCCGCCACCAGAGCGTCTGCGCGGTGGCGGTGCCGACCAGCCACAGCAGGGCGAGCAGGCCGTTCGTCGGGCCGAACCAGACCGCGAGCGCCGACCAGGCGAGGCCGGCCGACCAGGCGGCGACGGCCCGGGTGCGGGCGCGGGCCTTGCGCCGCACGGCGGAACGCGGGTGCCGGTGGACGATCAGCACCCACCCGGTGGGCAGCAGCACCGCCGGGACGGCGAAGACGAGCGCGATGGGCGTCCCGGCGACGGACAGCACGCCGGCCGCCGCGAAGACGCCGATCCCCAACCAGGTGGGCGCCCACGCGACCCGCCGACGCCACAGGGCGCGACCGGTCGCGAGCGCCAACCGCCCGGCGAGGGAGGGCTGTTGCGGGACGACGAGGACGACCGGGGCGGTGCCCCGGCCGAGGTTGACCACGTGCGCGGCGGGCGCTCCCCGCCGGCCGCGCTGTGCGGGTATCTGCAACTTGGTGGTGCGGATGCGGGCCATGGCGGACCTCCGGAGCGGTCAGATGGAAGCGATGAGGGCGGCGGCCGTCTCGAAGGCGTGGTGCCACGCCTGGTCCAGCGCGTAGGCGCCGTTCATGCCGTGGTCGGCGAGGCGCACGAACCGCCCCTTGCCGGTGGCGTCGGCCAGCTTGCGCAGGGGCTCGCGCCGGTCGGCGACGTAGTGGGTGGCCGCGCTGAGGGCGAGCGCGGCGACGACCGGGCCGGGCCGAAGGCGGATGCCGAGCAGCCGGGCGCCGCCGAGCAGCACGCCGGCCTGGACGGCGGTGTAGGAGGCGACGTGGGCGGCGCAGGCCCGGCGGCCGGCCGCCCCGCTCTGGCCCTTGGTGGTGGCCTGGTGGTCGCTCTGGACCCAGTGGTCCGCCACGTCCGCCGCCGACCGCAGCAGGGCGTAGGCGGCGGCGAAGCGGACCGCGCGCACGCTGGTCATGTTGGCTCCGTTCATGGTCAGCGGGTCTGCTGGATGAGGGAGCCGAGCAGCTCGGGGCGGTTGGTGGCGCCGAGCGAGCGGCCGGCGGCGGTGAACAGGTGCCACCAGTGGGCGGTGCCGTCGTCGTTGCTGGTGTGGGCGCAGGTGAAGCCGTGGAGGGGGAAGACGTCCACGACGCGGGTCTGGGCGAACTCCGGCGGCGGGGCCGGGATGTGGTCGGTACTCATGGCGGGCTCCCGGGAGGTATCAGGCTGCGAGGGCGGTGTGGTCGGCGCAGGTCAGGCAGGTGCCGAGGTGCGCGGGGAGGACGTAGCCTGCGTCCCGTCCGCAGGTGGGGCAGGTGCGGCGGGCGGTGTTGGCCTTGGCGAGGGCGGCGGCCTTCGCGGGGGTCATCGGCCTCACGGGCTTGGCCCGGTCGAGCCGGTAGAGGTAGGCGGGGCGGGTGCCGCCGAAGCGGGAGCGCCACATGATCTGAGCGGCGACGTCCTGTCCGCCGGGGCGCAGGCCCTTGGCGCGGAGCTGCCGGCGGGTGAAGTAGCCCGCCGGGGCCATGCGCCACGGGTAGGTGGGGGTGCCGCCGTGGCGGGCGCCCTCGGGGTCCCAGTGCCGGGGGCGGCTCACCGCTCGTCGTCCGTGGTGTGCGGGTAGAAGCCGTACAGCTCGACCGGGACGCCGCAGTGGGTGCCGGTGGCGACCAGCCACGCGGTCGTGCCGTGGTGCTTCGGCTCGATGGTGGCGGGGTCGAGGTCGAGGGCGGCCCGCCACTGCTCGAACTGGTCGAGGCCGTCGTGCAGGGCGACGTACAGCCCCCACGTCCACTCGTAGGTGCCCGGCACAGCCGTCATCTTCACGTGGACGTCCGGGGCGGGCAGGTTCGCGTGGGCGGTGAGGAGGGCGAGCAGGGCGCCGGCCGTGGTGGTGGTGTCGGTGCTCATCGGGTTCTCCCCGTTCTCAGGCGGCGGCCGGCGCGTCATCGGCGCCGTACTGCTCGTTGAGCCGCTTGTAGACGACGTTGACGTAGGAGGCGGCGCGGGTGGAGCGCTGGGCGGCCTGGCGCTGCGAGACGCCGTCGCGCCAGCACTGTTCGATCACGCGGGCGGCCTCGGCCTCGTCCAGCCGGATGGGGGCCGGGGCGGTGTTCACCTCGTCGGCGGGGGTGTTCACCTCGTCCTCGGCGGTGAACGCCTCGGGCTCCGGGGTGTTCACCACGTCCGGTCCGTCCGGGTACACCGGGCCGTCGATCACGTCGTCGGCGTCCTCCGGAACTGGGTCGGTGATCGGTTCGGCGGTGTCGGCCGGGGCGGGGTGAACGGGGGTGAGCGCCGGGTGAACGGGCTCGGTGTTCACCGCCTCCGCCGGACCCGCCGGAAGCGCCTCCCGGGCCTCGATTCCGGGGACGGGCGGCAGGGTTGCGGTGGGCTGCGGGGCGTGGGTGAACGGTGCCTGCGGGAGGGTGAACAGCGGGGTGTTCACCACCTGCCGGGCGGCCTGCGGGATCGTCGCCGGGCGGGTGCGGAGCGGCGGTTGGGGCCGCTTCGCGAGGCGGGCCAGGGCCCTGCGGTAGGCCGGTCCAGCCTCGGCGACGAGCAGCAGCAACAGCGGCGGGATCAGGTGGATCACGACGCCGACCAGGTCTTTCGCCAGTGCGGCGGCCCCGATGTTGAGCCACACCGTGGCCAGACCGGTGACCCACCGGAAGAGGGCCGGCCAGCGTCCGGCGCTCACCCCGAAGCGGGCCAGCGTGCTGTCCGCCTGGAGGCTCAGGATGAAGCACCCGTCGCCGGCGACCGCCATCACGGGGCCGGTGCCGTAGCCGGGCGAGTGGGCGTCGATGAACGGGGCGGCGGTGGACATGCTCACCGCGACCACCGCCCCCGTCAGGACCCACGTGCCGGTGCTGATCACGAGTGAGGTACGGCGGATCTGGGCCGGGGTGGGCGCCTCGGTGGGCACCGGGTGAACGCCCCCGCCGGGGCGGTGAACGTTCACCCGGCACCCCCGGCGTTCACCCGGGCCCGGGAGCGGGCCGCCCGCCGCAGCAGGTTGTTGCGCTCGCGCTCGTTCAGGCCGCCGAAGATGCCGAACGGCTCCTTGCGCTCCAAGGCGTCGGCCAGGCACATCGACTTCACCGGGCAGCCCG
This sequence comes from Kitasatospora sp. NPDC127067, assembly GCF_042724755.1. NCBI lineage: Bacteria > Bacillati > Actinomycetota > Actinomycetes > Kitasatosporales > Streptomycetaceae > Kitasatospora > Kitasatospora sp. NPDC127067. Next base: position 14,973 of record NZ_JBHXEM010000122.1, read on the forward strand.
CGCACATCATCTTGGCGCGGCGCTCGGCCCACTCGGCGGTCTCGGGCCCCATCTCCTCGGGGTCCGGGTAGAACAGGTCCGTGTCGCTGCCCGCGCAGGCGGCGCCGCGCAGGTCGCCGTCTCCGTCCGGGCGGTACCCGGCGAGCACGGTGGCCGCCGGGCGGGCGGTGCGGTGCGGGGTGCGGGTCGCGCCGCTGATGATCGTGTGGAGCTGAATCATCACGCCGCCGCCTTCCAGGTCCGCGCCCGGCAGCGCTCGGCGGTGTACATGAGCGCGGACCCGAAGCCGGCCGCCGGGCCGTCCAGGTCCCGCAGGATGTCCCGCGCGGCGTCGAGCCGGACCAGCCGGTCCTCGGCGGTCTCGTCCTCGCTGCCGATGAACAGCTCAACGTCGATGCCGACGCCGAGCGCCAGCTCCGCGAACTCCAGGGGCGTCAACGCCTCCTGGCCTCCGACGTACAGTTTCACTGGGTTCACCTCGTCAGATGGTGGGTGAGCCCGCAGGGCCGCCGCGCGTTTCCTTGGCCGGGAGCGTGGCGGCCCGACTCATGCGGACCCAGCTACTCGTCACATCACGAGCAGCCATGACCCCCGACCCGACCGGCGAGCGGGCGGATCGGGGACCAAAGACACTCGAAACGTGCGGACGTCACCCGGTCCGCGCGGGGACGGGGACGAGCCCCGTCGTGAAGCACTCTGTTGAGTTCTCAAAGGTCAAGCGCTGCCTTCGGGGGGCTGTCACCCCACCCCTCCGGGCGCATTTGTGCAGGTCAGAGCAGCCCAAAGAAGGCCCTCTGTGTCGCTGCCGTTTCTCTCGGTTGCGACACTCTCAACATAGAGAACCTGCCTAGGCAGGTCAAGAGGGTTGGGTTTCTCGCGTCTGTTGGGCACCTGCCTTAGCATTGGCCCATGGCCCTAGACCCGGATGACTCGCGCCCCCCGTATCAGCAGGTCAGCAGCTCTCTGCGGGCCTCGATCCTCACCAAGAAGCCAGGCTTCGAGACCGGCGACAAACTTCCTTCCGGCCCTGAGCTGGCGAAGCACTTCGGCGTGGCGCGTGGCACCGTCGACAAGGCGCTGGACCTGCTCCGCACCGAGGGTCTGATCGTGACCCGGCAGGGAAGCGGCTCGTTCGTCCGCGAGCGCACGTCTCGGCCGGTCGGGCTGCGGCCCCACCTTGAAGCGGCCTTCGAGCAGCAGCAGGTGACACTCGACTTCGCCGGGTTCTCCAGTGAGACGCTGCACAACGCGTTGCAGGAGCCGCTGGACAAGGTCCGCTCCGGCCGACTGACGCCGGAGTCCATCACGGTCCGCCTGCTGCTGCCGGACACCACGGTGCCGATGGCCGTGCCGGTCCTGGTCGACGGGCTCCAGGACGAGGTTGCACTTCGGGAACGCGCTCGGAACATCGCGCTGACGAACGCCGGCGGGATCGCCCACTCGGTAGAGATGTTGGCAGAACTGGGCCTCGTCCAGTCGGCGAGCGTCCAGGTCAAGGTGCACCGGGCGTCCAGCCTGTTCAAGCTGTACATCCTGAACCGGGCGGAGGCGTTCTTCGGCTTCTACCCGCTCCGCGAACGCACCGTGACGATCGACGACACCGCCCACACCTTCTACGACGTGACCGGCAAGGACACCACCCTGTTCCACCACGCCGCCGGCCCGGATGACGCCTCGCTCGGATCGCAGTACGTCCAGCAGGCCCAGATGTGGTTCGACAGCGTGTGGAGCACGATCTCCTACGAGCGGCAGCCATGACCACCACCCCTCAGCGGCTCACCGCCGCGCTTCGGCCGGTGAAGCACGTGCTCCTCGACTTCGACGGCCCGGTGTGCTCGGTCTTCGCCGGTCTCCCCGCCCCGGAGGTCGCGCGTCGGCTCCGTGAGGGCCTGCTCGCCACTGGCGAGCAGGCCCCGGCCGGGGCTGAAGAGGAGAGCGATCCTCTCGCCCTGCTCCGGCTGGTCTCGGACGCCCGGCCCGACCTCACGGAGGGCACGGACGCCGCGCTGGCCGCGCTGGAGACCGAGGCTGTCCGGGTTGGTCGGCCGACCCCCGGCGGAGAATCGGTTCTGCGTGCCTGCGCCCGCTCCGGCCGGTTGGTCTCAGTGGTCAGCAACAACGCGGGCGCGGCCATCGAGACCTACCTCACCGAGCACGGTCTCAGCGGCTACGTGGCGGGCGTCTTCGGGCGCACCCCGGGCGACCCCTCGTCCATGAAGCCGAACCCGCGCTTGCTGCTCGAAGCCATGGAAGCTGCGGGCACCGGGCCGGAACACTGCGTCTTCATCGGCGACGCGGCCCGGGACGTCGAAGCCGGGGATGCCGCTGGTGTCCCCACGATCGGCTACGCCAACAAGCCGGGGAAGGATGCCAAGCTGGCCGCCGCCGGTGCCCTGATCATCGTGGGCTCGATGCAGTCGATCGCCGAGGCTCTCACGTAACGGCTCACCGGAACGACGACGCGCCCCGCAGGTCGGAGTACCTACGGGGCGCGCCGGGGAATTTCCCTAGATCACCTGTCGACGGAGGGTGGACGCCGCCCCGAGCGTGACCAGGGCCGTAACGACGGCGCCGATGAGGCTCTGGAGCTGAGTGGCGCTGAGGCCGGCCTGAAGGCCCAGCACCACGACAATGATCAGGATCTGGGGCACGGGCCAGCCCCGGTCCTGCCACACGGCAGGGCGGTGAGTCATCATGGGGACGTCACCTTTCTTGTTTGGGATTGGGTGGCAACCGCCGGTCCCCGCTGTTGCTGTGGAAGGCGCGCGGGGTCCGGCGGAGTCTCTTGATCGCGTCAGGTACCGCCATAGAGCGGAATCTGGTCGCGTACCGCTTCGGCTACACGCCTTGTAACGGCCTTACGCTCTGCGGGCCGAAGTCGACGGTATGCCGCCCATGCTCGTTCGACCGGCGAGAACGGCCGCTGATCCAGCACCATCCAGGCCAACAAGAGCGAACGCTCATCTTCGGAAAGATCATCGACCTGCTGCAGGACAGAGTCCGGGTCCACAGGCTTGGCGTGATCGAGGAGTCGATGGCAGTTGGCGCAGAGGGTGATCATGTTCTCAAGGCCGCCGCTTCCCCCTGCCGCCAGGGAAGTGATGTGAGCGACCTCAAGCACTACCTCAGCCGGAGCGCTAGAGGGGGCCTCGGCAACCGAGAGTCCACAGTGAGTGCACGCGAAGCCGTCGCGCTTGAGCACCTCATCACGAAGTGCCGAGCCACGCCTCGGGAAGCGAACAGACGACTCCCATACAGGCAGACCACGAGCGGCAAACCGCATCTCATTCGGATGCAGCGACGAGTCTGAACGGGCTGTATCGATCACCCATCCATCGTTACGAAGGTCGCGAAGCCTCCGGTCAAGCTGGGCCACGCCAGGGAACGCCTCGCGCAGCTGGTCCATGGTGAACACGTTGCCATCGCCGACCTCACGAGAGAGCCAGAGTGCAACGCGCTTCCTGACGCCGAGGCTCTCGTCGTCCCAGCGCAGGTGTCGGGAGGGACCTTCGGTACCCATCTGTCACCCCCTCCATGCCGTGGCATCCGCCCACTGAGCGTTGGCGGCCAGAGCTGACGCTACGCCATCCGGCAAGCATCCGGCAAGCATCCGGCAAGCTCCGGCAGGCCGATCGCTGCCGAGGCAGTGGAGCGGTCTCAGTTCTGGTCTCATTCGCCCCCGTCCGCCGGGGTTCACCGCACCCCTACGACCCCCGTCCCACCAGGGGTCGGAACCCCGGCGAACCCCGCCGGATACGGCCGCACAGACCTCGAAAGCGTGTGTGGGGGCAACTCCACCGTGGGTTCGAATCCCACCGCTACCGCTCGAAAGCCCGAGGGCCCGTCCGATCCGGACGGGCCCTCGGCGTTTGTCCGGCCGGTGTCCGGGCACGAAAAACGGCCCCGTACCCCGGGCCGATGACCACCGGTGCCCGGTCCGTACGGAGCCTGGAGGGGGAGCGGCTCGGGGGGGACTGACCGCTCCCCCGGCGGAGTCCCACAACCGGCGCCGCGTCGGGGGAAGCCGCGGCGACCGGTCCCACAGCGGGGAGCTCCGGATCCACGCACCGGGGATTCCTGCCAGATCCTCGGTACGTCCTCCATCCTGCCGCCCGGCCCGCGACGGGGCATCCGGAGAAAGGCCCCACTCGCGGGGACCTTCGTCCCGCCGGCCGAACGCGTCGCACACTTGATAGCCCGTCCGGGTGGATAAGCTGCCCCCTGCAGGCCGCTCGGGGACCGGAAGACGGCGGCCCACGGCTGGGAGGCAGGTCACCCGATGGCGCAGGCGAAGAGGATCGGCATGGCCCTCCTGCTCATCTTCGTGCTCTACTCGATCATCACCTCGCCCTCCCGGTCGGCGGAACTGGTGCAGCTCGGGTTCGAGGGGATCTCGAACGCCGCCAAGGCGGTCGGCACCTTCATGACCGGTCTGATCAAGTGACGGACGGCCCGCGACCGGCCCCGGCGCACCGGCTACGGTGAGCGGGACCCTCTGTCCCCGTCCGCGAGGAGCGGCAATCGTGATCCGCCACCTGGTCCTGTTCAAGCTCAACGAAGGCGTCAGCAAGGACGAAGAGCGCGTGCTCGCCGGCGCCAAGGCCTTCGACGCGCTCGGCGCGGTGATCCCCGAGCTGCGCGAGTGGGAGTGCGGCTGGAACACCACCGAGCGCGACATCGCGTACGACTACGCGATCAACAGCCTGGTCGAGGACCGCGACGCCCTCCAGGCCTACCTGACCCACCCGGACCACCAGGCCGCGGCCGGCCTCTGGCGCGAGTTCGCCACCTGGGTGATCGCCGACATCGAGGTCTGAGCACCCGTCCGGCCCCCGTCCGTCCGACCCCGCCCGTCCGGAACCCGCCCCGGACGCGTCCCCCGGACGGACCGCCGCGCCCCGCCCGGCCTCCGGGCGGGGCGCCCCTGCTCCGTCCCGGAACGATCCGTGCGGCACTTCGCCGGCCGACCCGGGAAAGGTTGAACACCCCACCAACACACCTCCGTCGGGTGCTTGCCCGATGTGTGCCCACCTTGTGATGCTATGACCGGTTTTGCCGGACATGGCGAGGTACCGAGCCAGCCGCGACACCCGATCCGCAGGGCCCGCCGTTGACGACTTTGGGAGGGGTGAGGTGTCCGTGGACGAAGTGCTGGCTGCGATCACCAGCCCGGCCGGCGAGCTCCGCCCGGACCGGCTGCGCGGCCCCGGCGGCCGCCCCGCCGTGGACGTCCGGACGCTGACCCGGGTGCTGTTCGAGCGGCTCGCCGAGCTGCCCCCGGACGCCCCCGAGCGGGAGCGGGTACGGGCCGCCCTGATCGAGGTGAACATCCCGCTGGTCCGCTACGCGGCCACCCGCTTCCGCAGCCGCAGCGAGCCGATGGAGGACGTCGTCCAGGTCGGCACCATCGGCCTGATCAACGCGATCGACCGCTTCGACCCGGGCCGCGGCGTCCAGTTCCCCACCTACGCGCTGCCGACCATCCTGGGCGAGATCAAGCGCTACTTCCGGGACAACGTCCGCACCATGCACGTCCCGCGCCGGCTCCAGGAGCTGTGGGTCCAGGTGAGCGGTGCGATGGAGGAGCTGACGGTGCTGCACGGGCGGGTGCCCAAGGTGCCCGAGATCGCCGCCAGCCTGCGGATCCCCGAGGAGGACGTGCGGGCCTGCCTGGACGCCGGGCGGGCCTACAACGCGGCCTCCCTGGAGGCCGCGCAGGAGCACGAGGGCGGGCTCGCCCTGCTCGACCGGCTCGGCTACGAGGACTCCGCGCTGGCCGAGGTCGAGCACCGGGACATGGTCCGCCACCTGCTGGTCCAGCTCCCCGAGCGGGAGCGCCGGATCGTGATGCTGCGGTTCTTCGCCAACCTGACCCAGTCCCAGATCAGCACCGAGCTGGGGATGTCCCAGATGCACGTGTCCCGGTTGCTCTCACGGATCCTGACCAGGCTTCGGACCGGCAACTCCTGGGAAGAGTGAGATTGCAGCCAGTTACCCCGGCGTGACATCTTGCGACGTTCGGGTTTGCCGTGGACCGTGTTCCGGTATGGAGGGGGAAGGCCCTCGCCGGGAACCACCGCGCGACGGCCCCCGTTCAACCGACAGTCACAAGGGGGTGGGTGCATGTCCGGAGAGCTGGGCACTGCGGAGATCCACGCCGGCCGGGCCACCGGCACGGCCGTCGCCGAGGACCTGGTCCCGCTGCAGCGGGTCGAGACGGTCCGGCCACCCGGCCCCGCCGCGGGAACGCAGACGCCGCCCGGCTCCGGGCTGGACACCCGGACGCTCTCCCGCTCGCTGTTCCTGCGGCTGGCCGCGCTGGACCCGGGCAGCGCCGAGCACACCTACGTCCGCGACACCCTGATCGAGCTCAACCTGCCGCTGGTCCGGTACGCCTCGGCGCGCTTCCGCAGCCGCAACGAGCCGATGGAGGACATCGTCCAGGTCGGCACCATCGGCCTGATCAAGGCGATCGACCGCTTCGACCCGGAGCGCGGGGTGGAGTTCCCCACCTTCGCGATGCCCACCGTGGTGGGCGAGATCAAGCGCTTCTTCCGGGACACCAGCTGGTCGGTCCGGGTGCCGCGGCGGCTCCAGGAGCTGCGGCTGGCGCTCACCAAGGCCGGTGACGAGCTCTCCCAGCGGCTGGACCGCTCCCCCACCGTCGCCGAACTGGCGGCCTGCCTGGGGGTCAGCGAGGAGGACGTGGTCGAGGGCCTGGCGGTCGGCAACGCGTACACCGCCAGCTCGCTCGACTCCAGCACCGGCGAGGAGGACAGCGACGGGCCGCTGGCCGACCGGCTCGGCTACGAGGACCTCGCGCTGGAGGGCGTCGAGTACCGGGAGTCGCTCAAGCCGCTGCTGGCCAAGCTGCCGCCGCGCGAGCGCCGGATCATCATGCTGCGGTTCTTCGGGAACCTGACCCAGTCGCAGATCGGCGAGGAGATCGGGATCTCCCAGATGCACGTCTCCCGGCTGCTCACCCGGACGCTCACCCAGCTGCGCGAGGGGCTGATCAACGAGGGCTGAGCCCGTCACCGGGGGCCGGGCCCCGCCCGGCCCCCGGCTCGTCCAGCAGGTTGGCGCGCAGCCCGGCCAGCACCTCGTCGTCCAGCCCGAGCCCGTCCCGCCAGAACGCGTCGAAACCGCCCCAGCCGGCCTCGACCTCCGCGAAGGCCGCGTCCAGGTAGCCGCCGTCGGCCCGGAAGACCGGCAGGAGCAGCTCGGGCTCGCGCATCAGGCCACGGGCGGCGAAGTCGCCCAGCACCCCGCGCACGACCGGAGCCGAGCGCTCGTTGGTGAGCAGGTAGTCGGCCAGGACGGTCCCCCGGTCCACCCCGAGGGCGGTCAGCAGGAGCGCGGCGGCCCAGCCGGTGCGGTCCTTGCCCGCCGAGCAGTGGAACAGCAGTGGCGGGCCCTGCGGGGCGGCCAGCAGGCGCAGCAGGGCCGCGAAGCGCTCGCGCGCCACCGGATCCGTGACGAACCATCGGTAGAGACCGGTCATCAGGGCGGCCGCCCGGCCGTCTCCGAGCAACGCCCGCTGGCGTTGCGGACTTTGGTCGGCCAGCGCGTCGCGGACCAGCAGCGAGATGTCGAAGTCCGTTGCCAGCAGCGGCAGATGATGGAGCGTCACACCGCCTGGCAGGCGGTCCAGTCCGGCGCCGCGGACCTCGTCCATGCTCCGCAGGTCCACCACGCTGCGCAGGCCGAGCGCACCGAGCGGGCCGAGGTCCTCGGCGGTGACACGGTTCAGGCCATCGCTGCGCAGCGCCACCTCGCGCCGCAGAATCCGCCCGTCAGCCGCGCGGTACCCGCCCAGATCCCGGGCATTCAACGCACCGCGCAAACCGAGACTGCGTCCGACCAGCGGCGTTCCGGCGGGCTTCGGTGACGCATTCCGTACGCTCAGGAATCCCTCCGGCTCGGTATGCTGATCGACCACGCGAGCGCCTCCATTGCATATTCGGACTGTCACATGGCACAGCGGTGCCCGATATTGCATGAACCTGCCCAACGGGGCGGTGGGATGTGCAAGAGTGTCATGCGCAACGACGACAGTGTAGGTGCCCCGCCCACCCCACCGGGCACACCCTCGGTAACCACGTGTAGCACTCAGCTTCCGGTTTTTCATTTTCAATTCACTATTTGCGCCGCCGGTACGGTTCCGGTCACAATCAGCGCCTTCATGGCTTCGCCATGAACGTTGGTAACAGGTTCGCTGCACTCTCGCCCAATTGGTCCCTCGCACCGCCGTCCCTCGACCAGGATGGGCCCGGGCAGCCTGCTGCCCGCGAACAGCTACACGGGCAGGCGAGCGCCGAGGAGCGCCGCGCCGGCCCCAAGGGGAGGATCACCATGGGTCGAGCGACCCGAAGAGTCGCCGCGTGCGCGGCGGCAGTCCTGCTGGCCAGCGGCTTGCAGACCACCCTGGCCCACGGCGACACGGCGCCGCCCAGGATCGACCTCACCGTCCTGGTCGTCGACGACGGCGGCCCGTCCGTCGCCGCCATCACCGCCGAGCTGAAGAGCCAGGGCACGCCCTACAAGGTCGTCAGCCTCAATGACCCCAACCGTCCCGTGATCAACTCCGCTTTCCTGAGCGACACGGTGAACGGCCTGCCCCGGGGGAAGTTCCAGGGCATCGTGCTGCCCAACGAAAACCCCTTCCCCAACAGTGCCGCCGAGATGACGGCGATCGCGAGCTACGAAGCCGCATTCAACGTCCGTCAGATCGACGCGTACACGTGGGCCAACCCCGCAGTGGGTCTGAACTACGCTCAGAATCCCGGATTCGTGGGCACTCTCGACGGATTCCAGGGCGCCACCACCGCGGCCGGCACTTCGGGCCCGTTCGGGTACCTCAAGGGCAGCGTCCCGTTCGAGGACAACGACACGAACGTCAGCGAGAGCTACGGCTACCTGGCGACCCCGCTCGCCAGCCTGCCGGCCGGCGCCTCGTTCGTCCCGCTGGTCGACGCGCCGATACCCAATGCGACCGCCCGCGGTTCGCTGGTCGGCGAGTACACCCACGACGGCCGCAAGGAACTGGTCGTCACGTTCGTCTACAACCAGTACCAGCAGCAGTACCGGCTGCTGGCCCGCGGCATGGTCGACTGGCTCACCCAGGGCGTCCACCTCGGCTACGACCGCAACTACTTCGCCACCCACGTGGACGACGTCTTCCTGGCCGACGACCGCTGGGACACCACGCTCAAGTGCACCCCCGGCGACGTCACCTGCCCGCCCGGCACCCCGGACACCGCCAGCCCGATCCGGATGACCGTCGACGACGCCGACCACCTCAAGCAGTGGCAGGCCGCCAACAACTTCACCCTGGACATGGTGTTCAACGGTGGCGGCAGCGAGGACTGGAAGGCCGACCACGAGACCACCGCCGACCCCACGGCGGACCGGATGATCGCCGACCAGAGCAGCTACCGGTGGGTCAACCACACCTACACCCACCCGTACCTGGGCTGCGTCCAGAACGTCACCGTGGTGCCGTGGGTCTGCTCCAAGAACAGCGCGGGCGGCACCGTCTGGGTCGACCAGAACACCATCTCCACCCAGATCAAGAACAACGCCGACTGGGCCACCGCGCGCGGCCTCCAGTTCGACGCGCAGACCCTGGTCACCGGTGAGCACTCCGGGCTGCTGACCGCCCCGCAGGAGACCAGCGACAACCCGTACCTGGCCCCGGCGCTGGCCGCCAACGGCATCAAGTTCACCGCCAGCGACGCCTCCCGCGAGACCGGCCAGCGGGCCGTCGGCTCGTCCGTGCTGACCGTGCCGCGGTACCCGATGAACGTCTTCTACAACGCCGCCACGGCGAAGGAGGAGACCGACGAGTACAACTGGATCTACACCAGCAAGGCCAACGGCGGCAGCGGCGTCTGCGAGAACAACGCCAACTCGACCTGCCTGCCGCAGCCGCTCGACGTCAACACCGGCTACCAGTCGTACATCGTGCCGCTGGAGGCCCGGATCGACCTCGGCCACGTGCTGAACAACGACCCGCGTCCGCACTTCGTGCACCAGTCGAACCTGTCCGAGGACCGCATCCTGTACCCGGTGCTGGAGAAGATCCTCGGCACCTACCGCTCGCTGCACGCGGACAGCGCCCCGATCGTGAACCTGAGCCAGCGCGAGATCGGCCAGGAGTTCCAGCGCCGCGCGGCCTGGAACAGCGCGCTCGCCGCCGGCCAGGTCACCGCCTACCGGGTCGGCAACACCATCACCGTGAACGCGCCGTCGGGCGTTCAGGTCCAGGCCACCATGCCGACCGGAACTGCTCAGAAGCTGGCCATCGGAACGGGCGGGTTCGGTTCGTCCTACGCCGGTACGCTCTCGGGTTGGGTGTCCCCGGGCGCGCTGCAGAGCAGCGTCACCCTGCAGCTGCCGTCCGCGCCGGCCGCCCCGGCCGCCGTCGCCCCGGGCGTCGCGGCCAAGTCCGTCCCGGCCCCGGTGCCGGCGGACAAGAAGGTCGTGCCGCAGGGCGTCGCGACCCCCGTCCCGGTGGGCCCGAGCGACACCACGCGCAAGCCCGCCCCGTCCCTGGTCCCGGGTAGCGGAACCCCGGTGCCGGGCAAGGACGTCACCGCTGGCACCATCGGTCAGGGCGGCGACGGCCACCACGGCAACACCGCTGCGACGAAGAACGGCAAGCCGTCTGGGGGGACGGCCACGCCGAGCAGCACCACCGGACGCTCCGGCAACCGGTAACCGGTACGATCCGCCGCCGGCGGGGTCGGGCCGGTCACCCGGCCCG
>NZ_JBHXEM010000123.1:0-25522 GCF_042724755.1 Kitasatospora sp. NPDC127067
CAGGCAGCATGGATCAACGACCCCAGTAAGCGCAGGGAACCCGCACCACAAACCTCATAACATCACGACCGTCTCACTGGACTTGAAATCTTCCGAACGGCACCGTCGGCCCGAGCTCGACCTCGCCGTCCGGGGTTGCCAGGCCTTCACCGCAGCTGACGCGGCTGGTGATGATTCTTGCCACATTGGGCACATGGATTCAGCCTCCGTCACATGGCGGATGTGGTGCCTGGTACTCAGGGACGGTGCGGGCAGGACGGCGACTGCCGGGTGCGGCTCTCAATGGCCAGCGGAGGCAAGACCACGTGAACGCCGGGACACCAGCGGCTCGTTGACGAGGCGACGGGCATCAGGTCCTGCCCGCGGGTGCGGTCGGACCGGTCGCCGGGCTTGAGGCCGCCGGCCGGCGGCGCCTGGTCCAGTACGCCGAAGAATTTTCACCCATCTGTTCGCTTTTGGCGCGGTCCACCCTGGGAACGATCGTATGCGCACTCAGTGGTGTGCCGAGTCGCACTGATGTGTCGCACTCGACCCCGGAGCTTCGTCGTGGACCTCCTCCACGTTGACCGGACCTGCCCGCCGCTTCCGCCGAACGAATGGGAACCGCCATGACCACCTTCGCCACCAAACCAATGTTGATCGCCGAACTGATGGAGATCCCGGCGGCCGATCACGACCTGAAGTGGATCAAGGACAGTCTGCAGTCCGCCATCGCCCTGGAGTTGTCGACCCTGCCGCCCTACCTGTGCGGCATGTGGTCCATCAAGACCAAGGGCTCCGAAGCCGAGGCACTGATCAAGGGCGTAGTCCACGACGAGATGTACCACATGGGGATGGCGTGCAACATGCTGTCGGCGATCGGTGAGACACCGCACATCCTCGCCGCGGCCCCGGCATATCCCGGCAAGCTGCCGGGCAACGTGCGGCCGGAGATCGACGTGTACCTCCAGGGGCTGACCCAGACGTACGTCCGGGAGGTCTTCATGGAGATCGAGATGCCCGAGAACCCGCTCGCACCCCTGCACGAGGAGTGGATCACGATCGGCAAGTTCTACGACGCGCTGCGGGACGCGTTCGACAACGTCAAACCACCCATCGGGCCGGGCCATCAGATGGAGACGCAGATCGGCAGGAACAAGCTGGAGAAGTTCACCTCGGTCGACCAGATCACGAAGGCGATCGACGTGATCAAGGAGCAGGGAGAGGGCACCAGCCACCTCCCCGACGACCCCACCACCGACGGACGGCTGGCCCACTACTACGGCTTCGGCCAGATCTGGAAGGGGCACAGGCTGGTACCCACGCCCACCGGCCCCACACCGTACGACTGGGTCGGGGACCCGGTCCCCTTCCCCGAGACGTACCCCATGGGCAGGCTCACGGCGGAGCGCTGGCCCAACCCCACGGAGAAGGTGCAGGGACTCCTCACCGCCTTCAACGGCAAGTACACCGAGATGCTCAGCCTCCTGGAGAAGGCATGGCAGGACGGAGACAACGCCGCGCTGGGCCAGTCGATCGTCGCGATGTTCGCGCTGAAACCGGCCGCGCAGGAGTTGATGGCCGAGCCCTTGCGGGATGACAGCACGCATGTGTACGGGCCCGAGTTCCTCGTCCACCTCACCGACCCCGGCCACCCCAAGCACGGCTGACAGGCGACATCGCCGCATACCGTCAGGGTGCGGCCCAGCTGGCGGGCGCACTCGTCGGGGTTGGCCCACGACACGTAGCGCCCGTCCCTGCCCACAAGGCAGTACTCCAGCACGCCGAGCCGACTCCGCGCCGATTCGCATGCCAGCGCGACCGCCTCGATCCGGCGACCAGACTCCCGGCAGGCCGGTGCTCGCACTCTGGCCTCGCCGGGCCGGCGAGCGCGGTCTCCCGCATCCCCAGGCTCAACCGGTCAGCCGATGTCGGCGCGCCCGACGGGCGCAGCGCCGACGGTCAGATGAAGGAGTGCCCGAACCCCGGCCACCACGCTCGGGGTCTCGCTGTGATCCGCGTACTGGCCGCCGCTGACCAGGCGCTGCTCCGCGGCAGTTTCCGCATCCTTGTGGACACCGCACCCGATCTGACTGCTGTCGGCGAGGTCGGGTCCGACCACCAGGCCGCGGGGCTGGAGTGACCGCACCTGGAACCATCCCCGCGAGCGCGGGGCCGACGACTCGCAGGCGCGGGTGGCCTGCAGCATCAGGGAGCTATCCCCGCGAGCGCGGGGCCGACATCGCGAGCACCACCCCGAAGCCGAGGCCCGAGGAGCTATCCCCGCGAGCGCGGGGCCGACCCGGCGGTGAGACCGGACTGGAGGGTGGAGGAGGAGCTATCCCCGCGAGCGCGGGGCCGACGGCGCCGCCAACTACCCCGTGGGTCTCCTCGACGAGCTATCCCCGCGAGCGCGGGGCCGACCGGCCTCCCGCCCGGTCCCGATGGGGGCTTTGGGAGCTATCCCCGCGAGCGCGGGGCCGACTCGTCCAGCAGCACCGGCCCGGCTTCGTGGCGGGAGCTATCCCCGCGAGCGCGGGGCCGACACTTCCTGACCTGCAGCGATTGGGCGCAGAACGCGCCAATCCATTCAGTTCGAACCCGGAGCCCTGCGCGTGCGGGGCGGGCCGAAACCCCTGAGGCCGGACTCTCCCAGCTACGCCCTGGCGAGCTGGGCCTGAGCCTGAGCCTTCGACAGCATCGTACGGGCCGAGTCCAGACGTCGCGTCTTCGCGGCCGAGCCCACCATTCTCGGGAAGACAACTGCTTCTGAACAGGTGCCCGCTGAGCCGGGAAGACGGAGGTTACGACCTGGACGGCTCGCTGTGCGCCCGGTCGCCGGCGATCCGGCCGGGCTGGACCTCGACCAGGCTGCACGGCACCGATCGCCAAGTACATACCGCGGAGGGGCCATACAGGGATGTACCTGCATCCTGACCGACAGGAACACACGCAGCTCACCAACTACGCGCTCGTTGCATGAGCTTGGGTGCCCCGGGTTTGAGAGCGGAGCATTCCGTCATGGGATGCGGGCCTGGCCGGTGGGTTCGGGGGTCTTATGTGCCATGGTTTCTCGTGCGTCGGGGCCCCACTCCGTGCGGTGCTGAGTTCGACGCACACGGGGCGGGACCGATCCCGGAGGGGTGTCAGGGCCAGGCGTTGCGGCCGGGCATGGGGATGCCCTCCCAAGGGCTGGGCGTGTCCGGGGCGGTTGCCCGGAGTCGTCGTCCGGGGCGATGTACCCGGCCCTGACCAACTGCCGAAGCAGCCAGTCGGAGTCGCAGGCATGGCGCTGGGCAAGGGCGGGGAGCGCGGCGATGACCAGCCTTTTGATCACGCCCTGGCGGTCCTCTTCGGTGGCGGCCCAGATCACGACTCCCACACGTCGGGGTCCGCGCCGTAGCTCACGAGGTGTCTGTTCTCTCATGCGAAGATCCGGTGCATGTCAGCGCGGCCCTGTCCCCGAGAGGCTTCTGGCGCTCCGGCGCTATGCGGGGGCCGGCGGAAGGTTCGTGAGGGAGCGCGGAGTCCGCTCACGTGCGCGGAAGCCGAAGCTGACGAGCGTGACGTTCTCTCCGACGGTGAGGGGCGTGCGGCCGTGCGGGGTGAGCCCACCGTCGAAGACGACGCAGTCCCCTGCGGCGAGGTCGCATTCGAGGTAGCCGTCGGCAGTGGTGAAGACGGTGGTGCTGGCCTGGGGCCGGCCGGTGGGGCGCTCGTGTTTGAGGCACAGGATCAGGTTGGCCTCACCGAAGCCGAACTCGTCCAGGTGGAAGTCGAGGAACTGCTCTTCCTCCAGGTACGTGATGTAGACGGCGGTGTGCGGCTGTTCGACGTCCAGGCCGGTGGACCGTACTACGACTGCGGCGAGATCGATCTGTGCGGCGAAGTGGTTCGCGGCGGCGCCGACGGCCGCGTTCCACCGGCCAGAAGCTCCACCCTGTCGAGTGCGGCCTGTGTGGACTCGATCAGTTCGCGGTCCCCCTTGGTGATCCGCAGCCGCATGGCTTCTTGCAGATGCGTCCGGGCATCCGCGAGGTCGCCGCGCTCCATCAGGTGCTTGCCGGTGTGCTGGAGCGCGAAGTCCAGGAGTTCCGGGTGCCGGCTTCGTGCGCTGGTCAGCGCGCTGCGGTAGAGCGCGTCCGCGGTTTGCACGTCGCCGGCGTAGCGGTGCGCGTCGGCGAGATTGAGTCCGGTGGCGACGACGGCCCGGGTGTTGCCCATCACTGCGGCAAGGTCGAGCGACTGCCGGAGGCTCGTCCGGGCTTCCTCGTGGTCGCCCAGGCACATCCGGCCGATGCCGATCCACCTGGTCAGGAGGCGGACACGAGCGGGGTCGGTCTCCTCGGGCAGGGCCCGCAGTTCCTCGTGGAGCCGACCGACCGCGCTGGTCAGCTCGTCGCGGTCGGTGGGGACCATCCGCAGGTCGGCGTCGTGGGTGATGAGGTGATCCAGCATTGACCCTCCGTCGTTCGGTTCTGCGCGTCTTGGCTACAGCTGGTCGGTCTGGTGGCGCAGGCCGGCCAGCAGCTCCACGCCGTGGGGGGAGAGGTGCTCACGCAGGAGTTCGAGTTCGCGCATGAGGTGGCGCACGGCGGGCAGGCCCTCGTCGTAGGCGCTCTGGAAGCTCGCGCGCACGTCGGGCGTGGGGTCGTCGCGGGCCGGCCTGGCCGCACTGGTCGAGGAAGGCGTCGAGAACGCGGGCGGCGGCCACGTCGCTGCCGTTGCGCGGCAGGGTGCCCGTGGTGGCGGTCTGGTCTCCACGTCCGATCGACCGGGCGACCGGGTCGCAGGTCCGCTTCATCGGGTCACCCAGTCGGCGACGGCTTCGTGGAATCGGCGATGGCGGGCGGTGTAGCTATGTCGGTCCCTCAGTTCTGTCCGTTGTCCATGCCGTAGCGGCGGTTGCAGGGATCAGTGGGTCCCGGGCAGACATGCGTGCGGCTCGACCAGGTGTTCCTGTCATGACTTGCCGTCACCACCAGTGAGCCAGAGCCGTTCACTGGACACATCCGATCCCGACGCCAGGTCAGGCAGTGTGAACCGTCACCCTGAAGCGCAGACCTCAGTAACGAGTAGGGCACGAGGCTGGGTGAAAGCCGTGAGAAGCCCCGGCCCGCGAGTGGTCGCGCCTAGGCTACCGGGTGTGAATCCGTCTTCCTTATCCGACTTGTGTAGCGACTCAGTTGGGCACGCGCCCCGTCCGGTGGGGGTAGTGACGCCGGAGCAGTTCGTCGGGGTGATGCGTCAGCTTCGGCAGTGGTCGGGCCTGAGCTTTCGGCAGCTTGAACGGCGGGCCGAGCAGGCCGGCGAGGTTCTCCCTCGTGCCACGCTGGCGGGGGCCCTGGGTCGTGCCGAGCTTCCGCGCGAGGACCTTGTGGCCGCCTTCGTTCGGGCGTGCGGGGGCGATGCGGACGATGTCGTGGTTTGGGTCGCGGCCCGAAAGGCCGTTGCCGTCCAGTCCATCCGGACGCCCGGACCCGTGGCACCGGAGCGGCCGGAGGCATCGAAGTCGGTGGAACCGCCGGAGCCGGTGGAACCGGTGGAGCCGCCGGAGCCGGGTTCGGCGGGCCCCGCAGAGACAGCCGCACTGATGCTGTCCCAGCCCCCTGTCCAGTCCCGTGTGAGCGCGGACGCGACAGCAAGTACCGCCACCGAGCCGGAACCGGCCGGGGACGAGGGCGGGGAGGAGGCGCCGCTGGCGGGTTCGGACGAGCGGCCAACCGGCGATGGTGCGCAGAGGCCCGCGGTGGCGGAACCAGCCGCGGTGGCGGCGTCTGCTTCGGGTCGGGCTGTCTCGCGTGTGACGTTGCGGTTGGCTGCGCCGGGGCGTCGCACGGTGGCTGCGGTCACGCTCGCGGTTGCGGTGGTGGTGGTGACCGCTGTCGTCATCGGCATCGAGGGTCTGCCGGACCGGGGCGGACGCAGAACCGCGGAGCCGTCCGTCGTCCCCACCACGACCGGCCCTGCGACGGTGGCGAGTCCATCCGCAGGGGAGGGGGCGGGCTCTGCGGCGGGGCTGGCATCGGCGCCGCCGACGGGGGATGCCGGGGTTGCTGTTCCTGTGGCAACCGTGAGTCCCTCTGTGCGTCGAAGCGCAGACGTGGCAGGCAGCGGAAGCGTTCCGGGGGCTGGAGGCGGGTCGGCGGGCGGGTCCGCGCCGACTGCCCCGGCGGTTCCACCGCCGACGCCGGTGCCGAAGGCGCCGCCGCGATCGCAGCCGCTGCCCCTGCCGACCGCGACGTCGCAGGTGACGTTGCCGCAGTCCGCGTCGAGTGGTTGGCCCACCCAGTTCTCCACCGGCGGGGTGTCGTCGTCCGGCCCCGCGCCCGAGGACCCGTGCTGGGACAGCGCGCCGGGCTGCAACGGCGGTGTGCATCACGGGTAGGGGCGGCCCGTGGACGGGGCCTGCGGCCGCACGGTCGCCGGGCGGTCCGCCGGACGAACCGGCGGACCGCCCCTGTGCGGCCGGCTTCAGCTCAGGCTCAGCGCCGCATAGACCACGTCGTGGTCGGAGTGGACGGAGTCGACCACTGTCGCGCCGGTGGACTTGACCCCGCTCAGCAGGATGTAGTCGAACTTCTTGCGGGGCGGGCCGGCGTCAGCGGTCGGCTTGCAGCCCGCGGTGGACCGCCAGCCGCACTTCGGATCGGCGTCGGTCAGTCCCACGGACCAGAGTGGGGCCATCTCGGGGCTGTCGGGCTGGGTGTTGAAGTCGCCGAGCACGATGACGCGTTGCTTGCCCGCCAGGGTCGCGGCGAGCTGCCTGACCTGAGCCGCGCGCACGGCGCTCTGCCGCCCCTCGGCCAGGTGGGTGTTGTAGATGCGGACCTGCTTGCCGCCGACGGTGGTGGTCACCCACATGAAGGCGCGGTCCTCCGAGCCGCCGCTGGTGTAGAGCTGATTGCCCGCCTGCGCGATCGGGGCGGCGGAGAGGATGGCCTGGCCGTAGGCGTTCTCGCCGAAGGCACCGCAGTTGAACGGGTCATGGCGTGCGGTTCCGTAGGCGACCTGATACTTGAGCCCGTACTTGTCCGCGAGGATCTTCACGGTCCTTTCGACCGAGTGTTTGCAGCCTTCCTGTACCCCGAGGACCTGTGGCCTGTATTTCGCGATCTCGGCCGCGTAGTTCTCGGGTTCTCCAGCACCGGGGGCGTACAGGTTCCACGTCATCACCCGGTCGGTGACGGCCCCGGCGCCCTGGCGGACCGGGACGAGGGGCGAGGCCGGGGAGCCTGCGCCCGCCCCCGCGCCCCGCTCGGCCGTTGTGGCCTGTTCGTCGGCCGCGCTCATCGGGGTCGTCGGGGTGGCCGGGGACGTCGGGGGCGGCACCGTGCGGGCCAGGACGGGTGTGTTCGCAGGAGCACTGTCCGGCGTGGCCCAGAGCAGGCCGGCGATCAGCAGTCCGGTCGTGACCGTGGCCGCTACAGCGGCACGGGGGAACCGCGCTCGTATGGCTCGGATCAAGGGTGCACTCTCTCTTTCGGACGAAGGGGAGGGCGGGAAGGCCGTGAGGGTCGGCGTGGGACTGCCGACCCTCACGGGGTCGCCCCTTCCGTGGCTGGTTGTCGGGGAGGTGCGCGGCGCTGCGGGACACTCCCCGGGGAACGCGGCCGGTGACGGGCCGGCGAGCGATGTGCCGAACCTCGTTCAGTGGCCGGGCCCGGTGCCAGCACCATCGGGCCGACGGCACCGGGCCGTCGGCGCTATCGGGTGATCTTGTAGCTCGTGGTGCCCTGGTGGACGCCGCGCTCGTAGAACGAGAGAGCGATCTTCGAGTTGTTCGGGAAGGACTTGCGGACGTCGAGGTCGAACCACGCCCGGCCCATGCTGCAGCCGCCGTGCCGCGGGCTGCGCTGTTGGTGGATCTTGGTGCCCTTGTTGTTGTACACGGTCAGGACGGCCTCGTAGTCGCAGATCGCCTCGGGCCAGACCTTGTCGCGGGCGATGTGAGCGGTGTCGACGCGCAGCGCCTTGCCCTTGACGGCACCGCACACCATTCCGTAGGAAGCGGGGGTGCAGCCCGAGGCGTTCTGGGCACTGGCCTGCACGACGGCGGCGGGGTCGCCGTCCTGGGCTCGTTCAGTACCGGTGGGCGTGGTCGGGGAGCCGGTGGCCGACCGGGCGACGTCGTACGAGGCGGCCGCCGCGCGGGAGGTGTCGCCGGGAGCGGCCCACAGCAATCCGCCGGCCAGGAGTGCGGCGGTCACGGTGGCAGCGGCCAGGGGCTTGGTGAGACGTGCTCGAAGGGCGCGCATGGCAGTACTCCTCTGTTTCGGGAATGGGGGGGTGGTGTCGGCCGGCCGCTGGCCGGCGATGCGTGCAGTGACAGCGCGGGGTCCGGTACCGGCGGTGCCGGACCCCGCGGGGCGTGTGGGAACCGGGGTCAGGCCATGGGGGTCAGTGGGTCCACCGGACGCCGCTGAACAGGGAGCCAGCACCGCCCTTGACCTGGACCCGGGGGGTGGCGGCGTTGTTGCCCCAGGGGACGGTGATGCGGTGTGTCTGGCCGCTGGACTTGATGGTGCCGGCGTTGTACCACCGGCCCTTGTTGTTGCCGTCGATGCCCCAGACCCGCACGGTGGCGACCTGCTGGGTGCCGGCCGGGATCCAGAAGGTGTAGGTCACCTGGTGGCCCTTGGAGCCGAGAACGGAGCAGTTGGAGCGGCTGACGGGGCCCCACGTGTTGGCGAACCCGGAGGCGCTGCTGCCGCAGGAGGCCTTCACGGCCTGGGCGGTCGTGGTGTCGGCGGTGGTGGTGTCGGCGGTGGTGACGTTCAGCTGCTCGGTGGAGGTGGGGGCGTCGGCGTCGTCGGTGTCGTCCTGGGCCAACGGTGTGGCCGTGGCCGGTGCGACAGCGGCCGTGTGGCGGGCCCCAGGACCGGCCAGGGAAAGGCCAGCGGTCAGAAGGCCGGCGCCGAGGGCGGCGGCGAGGGCGGTGACGGCCAGGGGGCGGCTCAGGCGTGCTCGGACGGTGCTCATGCGTGTGCTCTCCTCGGTTCGGAAACGGTGATCGGAAGGGGCGCTGTCCTGATCGGAGGGCGGCCCGGGGTTCGGTACTCCTGTCCCGCCCGTCGTCGACTCCGGCGGTGGCGGGGGCGGGGGCGGGGGCGGCCCGCCGCACTGCGGGTGAGGCCTTCCAAGCGGCGTCGTCTGCGGGGTGCGGGGCCGGTGGACATCAGCCTGGCCGGGTGGGAATCCCGTGGACAACACCTGTGCCGTCCGAGACCGTCCGACGTTGTCTGTGCTGGTCAGAGTGCCTGTCAGGTCTTGTCTCCGGGACGGTTCAGGACACCGGACGGGCTGGTCGTCTCCGGTGGCCCCGTATCGGTGGACGGGGCGAAGCAGGTGTCTTCGGGGACGTTGCGCCAAGGCCGGCTCGCCCGGCGCCCTGGGTGTGAGGGCGTCCTTCGCCCGGGGGTCATGTGTTCGGCCGTCGGTGCGTCGGTGCACGCGGCAGCTGTCCACGAGCGGGTAGTCGCCCATGCCCGCGGCGGTGCGCGTCGCAGAGGGTGGAGGCCGGCACGAACTCGTCGTCCGTCGGCGCTTCCCGGGCCTCTGGTTGATCGCCCGCTGCCGAAGGACGGTGACGGGCCTGGACCTTCTGGGGCCGGGGCCGGTGAGGGCGTGGCTCCCGCGTGCCCGCACGGTTGCTTCTGTTCGCGGCGGGTGGGTTCGGAGGTTCGGTTCGACTCCCACTGCCGGTGCCGGGTCGCTACGGGTTCGCGGCCGGTTCGGCGACGGTGCCGTCCCGTTCCGGTGGGCACCGTGGACATCCAGCGCCCGCCCCCGGACGTGCTGTCGGCGAACGTGTCAGGCAGACACGTGGCTTCGCTGACCGGGAGGCACCGGTCCGGAGAACGTTCGTAAGCCCGCCCAGCGGCTGCTGAGCGGGCTTACGAACGAGGTGGTGCTGACAAGCGCCGGTTGCTTCCGGGTCCGTCCTGTCGGGGAGCGCCGGGACGGAACCGGACCAAGGTGGCGGTGCGTCAGATGACGAAGGGCTTCGTTTCCGGGGCGCTGTCCTGGGGGTCGACCTGACCCGGCCGGCTGTCCTCGCCGGGGCAACTGTCCGGCGCCGCGTGCTTGGGCTTGCACGCGCCGTTCTTCCTGCCGGAGTCGTGGGACTGTCCCTTGCTCTTCTCGCCTTTCTCGCCCTTTTTGTTCTTCGTGGTCTTTTCGCGCTTCTTCTTGTTCTCGGACTTCTTCTTCGTGGGACCGCTTTGGCACTTGTCCTTCGCGTCGGCGCCGTCCTCGCTGTCGGGGGCCGGCTTCTCGGCGGTCGGATTCCCGGGGCAGGAACAGCCGCTGTTCTGGTCGTCAGGGGCTGGAGTGCCCTGGCCGCCGGCTTCGCCGTTGCCCTGGCCGTTGTTCCCGCTGTCGCTGCCCTTGCTGCTGTCGCTGTCGCTGCCTGCGGGACTGTCACTGTGGGTGTCGGTGTCCTGGGTGTCGGTGCCCTGGGTGTCGTTCCCACCGTCGCTTCCGCTGCCGGTGTCCTGGCCGTTCTCACCCGTGCCGTCGCCGGTGTCCTGGTGCTCAGGGGCCGGGGTCGCCTGGTCGCCGTTTTCGCTATCGCCCCGGTCGGCGTTGCCTTCGCCGTCGTCCTGGTCGTCGTTGCCCTCACCGCTGTGATCACCGGGTGCGGGGGTGTTGTCGCCGTCGGTGTTCTGGCCGCCGTCGTCGTCCTCGTCGCCAGGGGGTACCGGTGTGTGCTCGGGGGCGTCGGGACGGGGGCAGACACAGGGGGGCGTGTGCGTCGGGCCGGGTGACGCGGCCGGAGCAGGCCGGCCGGTGACCGTGTGCAGGAGGGCGGGGACGGTTCGCGTGGTCGCGAGGGCGGCCGGCGCGGGTTCGCCGATGGCGAGGGCGGGAGCCGCCATCGCGGCGGCGCCCAGCAGCAGACCAGCGCCCAGCCACTTGCCGGCCCGCCGAACCGAGCCGGTCGCCTTGCGGTGCCGCCCGGTACCGGCGGTGAGCCACGCTCCCCGTCCCATGTCGGATTCCCTTCCCTCGCCTGTTGTCACGGATCCCGGTGAGCGTGCCCGGTGACTCACGGAGGGGACAAGAAGGTTCGGCGTCCGGAACCGTCCGGGCCTGTCCGCGCTGCCGGCCGACGGCGGGCCCGGCTCCCGAGACCGGGCCCGCCGGACGGGCTTGCACCCCATCTGACCTGCCCGGACAGTTCGAGACTGTCCCAGACGCCCCAGGCCCTGGCCGGACACGCACGGGACGAGAAGGCTCCCTGGCGAGGGCCGCCGGCAGCGGCCGCCGAGGGAGGTCGTGATGGCACAGCGCACGGAACACACGCCCGGTTCGGGCCCGCGGGAGACCGGCCCGGCACGGGGGCGGTTCCTGGCCGCCGGTATGGCGGCGGGTATGGCGGCGGGTCAGGTCCCGGTACCGGACCGGAGCGTGTCGCTGGGGCCGGTACCGGTGCCCGGCCCGCGCCCCGGCGCGGCGGGTGACGGGGCACGAACGAGCGGCAACGGCATCGACACGCCCCCGCCGCTTCGTTCGACGGCGGGCGAGCCGAGCCAGGCCACGCACCGCACCGCTGGAACAGCGGCCGAACGGGCTCGCGGCCGGGTGAAGCGGAAGGCGGTGCCGCTCGTCCTGGCACTGCTGTGCGCGGTACTGGTGGGCGCCGGCGTGCATCAGGCGGTCGGGGGCTCTTCGACCGGCCCGGTGCCGGCCGCCGCCTCCGGGGCACCGGCGCTCTCCCCGGAGGAGGAGCACGCCCCCGGCGAGGCGCCCGGGCCGCAGACCCCGCCCGGTCCGGACGTCCCGACCGGTGCCCAGCCGGCCCCGAGCACCCCGGCCCCTGCCCCTGTCCCTGCGACGCGAGAGGTGGTGCTGAAGTGGGGGGACACCCTGTGGGGGCTGGCCCGGGACCAGCACACCACCGTGCGGACGTTGCAGGAGCTGAACGGGCTGGGTGACTCGACCCTGATCCACGCCGGCGCCACACTGCGCCTGCCCGGAGCCGTGGGCGACTCCCCGGCCGCGGGGACTGTCACGGACGCGTCCGGTGGGGCAGTGCCGGTCCGGTTCTCCACCGGGAGCGACATCCGGTCGGCCTCCGCCGGGGACCCGGCCGGTCAGGCCTTCGGCATCGGGACACCGTCCGGGGCGGGGGTGACGCCCGAGGCAGAGCCCGGGGCTCTGGGCATCCGTGAGCTGCCCGAGGAGGAGAAGTCCTCGAGCGCCAAGTCCGGGGCTGGGAGCAAGAAGAACCAGGGCCGTGACGCGAAGGGCGGCAAGGCCAAGGGCAGCGGGACCGATGCCGGCAGGGGCACCGCAGCAGCCGTGGCCTTCGCCCGGGCGCAGATCGGCAAGCCGTACGCGTGGGGCGCCACCGGGCCCGGCTCCTTCGACTGCTCGGGGCTGGTGATGCGCGCATGGCAGGTCGGCGGGGTGGCACTGCCGCGTACCACCTGGGGCATGGCCAAGGCGGGAAGGGCTACCACCCGCGGGGCCCTGGTGCCGGGCGACCTGGTCATCACCAACGGCGGGGGGCATGTCCAGCTCTACATCGGTGACGGCAAGGTCATCCACGCGCCCGGGACCGGCAAGCATGTCACCATCGCCCCTCTGGCTCCTGCCTCCGGGGTCCTCGCCTACCGCCACCTCGCCTCATAGCGCCGCGGCTTGTGCGGGTCGGCCCGCCGAGGCCACTGCGGACCTGTCCGTCCGGAACAGCCGGTGGCAGCATCGTCCGCGTCCGCACCCGGCCCGCGGCCAGGCCCGGTTCGGCGGGTTCATTGACGGCGAGTTGGTCGGCGGTGACGACGAGCTCGTCCGTGTCCAGTTCGCCGGGACGCAGCGCGGCGAGGGCCTGCTCGGGCGGTGTCGGATTCCCTAATAGACCTACCGAGGCTCCATCCGGCAGACTCGGTGCCTGATAGCCGCCGGCAGGTGAGCACTCTTTCTTCCCTGGACTTCGAGTCCTGTTGACAGATCGTGCCCCTGCCGGTCGGCCAGGAGTGGAATCGCTGATGGGATGTCGTGCCTGCCCGATTGCGGCGTGAGCACAGCCTTGTTACTGAGGTTTCGTTTGGTTGTCCGGTAGTGACAGGTAGTGATCCCTGCGGTATGCCGTAGGTATGCGGTACGCGCAGGGTAGGGGCCTGACCGCTGAGCGGCGGGCGTTTCGTGAACAGGTTCGGTTCGAAGCCGCTGCCCGGTTTGAGGCAGACGAGAGGACCTCGGTGATCGCCCGTGAAGGCCCTGTACTCGCATAGCTACGGCGAAGTGACAAGTAGCTCTCTGTAGCCGATCTGACGGTCTGTTGTCACTGGTTCGGGTGTTTCCGTCCTCGCGCTGATGTGCCCGCGTCACTCTGGCCGCGATCACGGTGGTCGAGGTGAGGGGCTGGGAGTGCGGCAGGACTGGGAGCCGGAGGACCTGATCGAGGTCTGGACGCTGCTCGAAGACGACATGACGAGGCTGCGGAACAAGTCCGGGGCGAACCGGCTGGGCTTCGCGCTGCTGCTGAAGTTCTTCGAGGTGGAGGCCCGGTTCCCGGAGGCCCCGGAGGAGGTTCCGCGGGCGGCGGTCGCGTATGTGGCTCAGCAGGTGAAGGTGCCGGCCGAGGAGTGGGCGGCCTACGACTGGGTGGGCCGGGCGATCAAGCGGCACCGGATGGAGATCCGGGAGGGCTTCGGGTTCCGGGAGACCTCCGAGGACGACCAGGCGAAGCTGGCCGAGTGGCTGACGGCGGACCTGTGCCCGGTAGAGCTGTCCCGCGAGCGTCTGGCCGAGGCGGTGGTGGCCCGGTGCCGCAACGACCGCATCGAGCCGCCAGCCCCCGGGCAGGTGCGACGCCTGGTGGGCAAGGCGGTCAAGGACTTCGAGACGCAGTTCTGCCGCCGGACCGCGGGCCGGCTGTCGCACATCACCCGCTCGCGGCTGGACGACCTGGTGACGGGCGCCGAGCAGGAGGACGGGGCGGACGGCGATCAGGGGTCGGTGGGCGGCGGCCGGGTGTTCTTCGCCGAGTTGAAGGCCGACCCCGGGGCGCCGGGCCTGGAGAGCCTGCTCGCGGAGATCGACAAGCTGGGGCGGGTGCGCAGGCTGGGGCTGCCGGCGGACCTGTTCGCGGACGTGTCGGAGAAGCTGGTGGACTCCTGGCGTGCTCGGGCCTCGAAGGAGTATCCGGCGGACCTGCTGCCGCCCCGGATGAAGCCGGAGATGCGCTGGACGCTGCTGTCCGCGCTGTGCCACGTGCGGGAGGCGGAGATCACCGACTCGCTGGTGGACCTGTTCACCCAGCTGGTGCTGCGGATCAACACCCGGGCGGAGAAGAGGGTGGACAAGGAGTTCACCAGCGAGCTGAAGAAGGTCCGCGGCAAGGACGCGATGATGCTGCGGGTCGCGGAGGCCGCGCTGGCCGAGCCGTCCGGGACGGTTCGCCGGGTGATCTACCCGGTGGTGGGCGGAGAGCGCACGCTGAAGGCGCTGGCGGCCGAGGCGGCTGCGAACGAGCGCAAGTACCAGGCCCGGGTGCGGACCGTGCTGCGGTCCTCCTACTCGGGGCACTGGCGGCGGATGCTCTCGCCGCTGCTGCGGGCGCTCACGCTGAAGTGCAACAACGACCACTACCGGCCGGTGATGGACGCGATCGACCTGCTGGAGCGGTACCTGGAGCAGCCGCTGAAGGAGGGCGCGTTCTTCGACCCGGCGGAGACGGTGCCCCTGGAGGACGTGGTGCCCGACCACTGGCGGGGGGCGGTGGTGGACGACAAGGGCCGGGTCGAGCGCATCCCGTACGAGCTGTGCGTGCTGGTCGCGCTGCGCGATGCCCTGCGTCGGCGGGAGATCTGGGTGGAGGGCGCGAACCGGTGGCGTAACCCGGACCTCGACCTGCCGCAGGACTTCGATGACAACCGGGACGTCCACTACGACGCGATCAGCCAGCCGCAGGACCCGGCGAAGTTCATCGAGGCCCTGAAGAAGAAGCACCGCGAGGCGCTGGACCGCTTCGAGCAGGCTTTGGCGACCGAGACCACCGGTGGGGTGTCGATCACCGTGAAGCACGGCAACCCGTGGATCAAGGTGTCTCCCCTGGCCAAGCAGGAGGAGCCGGAGAACTTGGTGGCCGTCAAGGGTGAGATCGAGAGGCGCTGGGGGACGATCGACCTCCTCGACATGCTGAAGTACGCCGAGTTCGACACCGACTTCACCGCGGAGTTCACCTCGGTGGCCACCCGCGAGACGACGTCCAAGGAGTCGCTGCGGCGCCGGCTGCTGCTGGTGCTGTTCGGGCTGGGCACCAACATGGGGATCAAGCGGGTCGCGGTGACCGGCAAGCACGGCGAGAGCGAAGCGACGCTGCGGCGGGTGCGGCACCTGTTCGTGAACCGGGCCAACATGCGCGCCGCGGTGGTGAAGCTGGTGAACGCCACCTTCGCTGCCCGCGACGAGATGTGGTGGGGCACTGGGACGGCGTGCGCCTCCGATAGCCGCAAGTTCGGCTCCTGGTCCTCGAACCTGATGACGGAGTGGCACCAGCGGTACCGCGGACCCGGGGTGATGATCTACTGGCACGTCGAGCGGAAGTCGGTGTGCATCTACTCCCAGCTGAAGTCCTGCTCGGCCTCCGAGGTCGCCTCGATGATCGAGGGCGTGCTGCGGCACTGCACCGACATGGAGGTCGACCGGCAGTACACCGACACCCACGGCGCCTCGATCGTCGGGTTCGCGTTCGCGCACATGCTCGACTTCAAGCTGATGCCCCGGCTGAAGAACATCGGCAGGTCGCGGCTGTACCGGCCGGCGGCCGGTGAGGACTCGAACTGGCCCCACCTCGCCCCGGTGCTGTCCACCAAGACGATCGACTGGGAGCTGATCGCCCAGCAGTACGACCAGATCGTGAAGTACACCACCGCCCTGCGGTTGGGCACCGCCGAGGCCGAGCAGGTGCTGCGGCGCTTCACCAAGGGCGGCCCCAAGCACCCGACCTACCAGGCGATCGAGGAGCTGGGCCGGGTGGTGCGCACGGCGTTCATCTGCGACTACCTGGCCGACGCCGACATGAGGCAGGAGATCAACGAGGGCCTGCAGGTGGTCGAGAACTGGAACTCGGCCAACCAGGACCTGTTCTACGGCAAGGACGGCGACCTGACCGGCAAGGACAAGGAGAGCCAGGAGGTCAGTATGCTGGCCCTGCACCTGCTCCAGTCCGCCCTGGTCCACGTCAACACCCTGCTCGTGCAGCAGGTCCTGGCCGACCCCAAGTGGGCCGACCGGCTCACCGATGCCGACCGAAGGGGCCTGTCGCCACTCTTCTGGACGCACGTGAACCCGTACGGCAGGTTCGAGCTCGACATGAACACCCGGCTTGACCTTGGCCCCCGGATCACCCTGCCCAGCCCCCGGTCGCCCCGGGGCGAACCGATCGCAGCCCGAGCCTGACGAGGAGAAGCGACACAGCGCGCGCCGGAGGCCCACAAGCGGTCAGGATTCACTCGCGGACTAACGGTGCTCGAAGACCACGCGTACCTCGTAACTGCCGGGCATCGTCGGCGTGAAGTGCCCTTCGAGCCTGGCGGAACCCTGGGGAGGAAGCACCCCGGTCGAGGACGCCGACGACGAGCTGCTCGCCGCCCACTCCACCTCCTCCCGGCTCGGCGAGAAGAACAGATGCAGCTCACGCGCGGGCGCAACATCCGTGTCAGATCGCGCACTTGTACGCTCGTAGTGGGTCTGGCGCGCCGGGCCGCCGATCAGCCAACGAGCCGCAGGACTTGCGACCCTCCGGCCGCCGGCCCGCTCGCGCCACCAGTCTCCCGTAACTCCTCGGTCGATCCGTTTACACCCGATCGGTTAACAGAAAGTGGTTGACTGACAACTGCCGGTTTCGACCGGGAGAGACACGACCGAGAAGGGCAACAGGATATGAGCGAGAGCGATCTGTTGGGACTGGAGCAGCTGGTCGAGGGCACTCCGGCCTGGGCCGTGCCGGGCGAGGACGGCTCGTGGGTCGTGGAGTGGCCCGGCCAGGACGCCGACCACTACGAGCTGTTGTGCGTGCAGGACGGCAGCCGTGGCGTGGAGACTCTCGCGCAGGGAGCGGATCTGGCGGCCCTGGTCCTGCCGAAGGACTTCGACTACGCCGTGGGGCACTACGCGGTTGTGGCCACCACCGACGGCCGGCCGTCGGCGTTGTCCGCCGTGGGCTTCGGCGAGCGAAGCGGCAAAGCGGACCTGGCGGCCCACCTGAGCCGCTGGAAGAACTGGGGCGGGCTCGCCCCGCAGGACCCTGACAAGAAGACCTCGAAGGGCGAACCGCAGGTCACGTACGTCAATGGGGTCAAGCGCACGCAGCAATCGTGGAGCGCCACCAAGACGCCGGATGAGATCGTCACCTTCAACCCGAACACGAACATGCTCTTCCCCGGCGCGATCGTCCAGGCCGACCCCGCCATCGGGCGGGGACATCTGGTCCCTGCCCAGATCGAGGACAGCGAACGGGCCCCGCTGACCGTCGTGGTGGACGCCCTGACCAGTGGGAACAGCGTGGTCGTCCCCGAACCCAATTACGGCAGCGTCCTGGACGCGATCAAGGAGACGGTGGCCGGCAAGAAGAACGCCTCGCCCAACATCGTCTTCCGCAAGACCGAGGGATACAGCAGCACGGAGACCGCACTCGCCCTGAACCTGTCGGCCAGCTACCTCGGCTTCAGCAGTTCACTGAACGTAGAGGCGCAGCGCAAGGAGTACCAGAACACCCTGGTGGTCTATCTGCGCGAGCGCGCCTTCATCGCCTCATGTGCCATGAGCACCCCCAACGCGCTGATCAATGACTCCTTCACGGAGGAACGCCTCACCAGGCTGGTCAACCTGGGGACCATGGGGGAGACGAACCCGCCGATGATCGTCTCCGACGTCTCCTATGGACGCATCCTCACGTTCTCGTTCACCTCGAAGGCCACCGAGACCGAGATCAACGCCGCCGTCAGCGCGAGCTACAACGGCTTCGCCAACATCAGCGCCGAGCTCAAGGCCCGCTACAAGAGCGTCATCAGCAACTCCGAGATCAGCGTTCTCAGCCAGGGCGGCGACCCCAAGATCATCCAGTCGTTGCTGATGGATGGAAACATCGGCAACTACTTCGGTGAGCCGCACGACTTGGACGAGTACTCGATCATCGGCTACGTCCTCAAGACTCTGGACGGCCACCTCGCCAAGATGAGCGAAACCACCGATTACGACCGGGTCAGCTGGGAGGGCGGCGCCACCGTGACCTTGACCCTGTCCAACAACGGTTCTGTTTTTGGCGTTCCGACGGAGATCGACGGGAAGACGACGCACCTCAACCCCGGCGGGTCCATCGTGTCCGAGTCCCGCACCTTCACATCGGATGGCGACGGCACCCCGTTCCGCGTCAGGCAGCGTGTGGTCAACCACTGGGGCCCGCTGTATTCGCTCACACCACCCGTTGAGTTCCTGAACGGCACAGCCGGCACCTACCCGGAAGACTTCCCCGAACCTTCTTTTCTTCGGGTCTTGTGGACCCGAGGCAACCCTGCGTAGGTGCTTGATTCGACCTTTGCCCGTGGTCAGCCTGTGGCTGACCACGGGCTTTGCGTATCAGTGGCCTGGTAACAGCGGAATCTGCTGGCGGCACTCAGTATCGAGGAGGCCCCCGAGGTGGCGGCCGCCGCGGCGAAGCCGAGGATGTCGCAAGCGGTCCGCTTCCAGCAACACCTGGCCGCGCTCGCGGCGTTCGTCGAGCAGGAGCGGTAGCGAAGGTCCCGCGCACACAAGACCGACGAGGGACTGTCGCTGGGCACCTGGCCGAACTACCAGAAGGGCCGCCGGCACAAGTTCAGCAGTGCGGGCAGGGGCTTGAGATCAATCAGGCAGCCGTTAGCGGTAGGCCACAACGGCCCGCCGCCGCTCATGGCGTGGAGCCCGAGGTCGAGGACCCGCCGCACCGGTCGTCAAAAAACCATCGTTTGTTGAAGATCGCCAGACGGACCGCGAAAATGCCCCCCAGGGCCTTCAAAAACTCCTTCAACAACCAGGGTGGTTCAACAACCCCGGACTACCGTTTTCTGAGAGAATTCCGGGCGTGAGCACGCCACTTGAACCCGACACATTCGAACTCCTGGTCGCCGAGCCCGTCCGACTGACCGACATCCGCATCGGCTACGCACGCGTGTCCACCGGCGGACAGAAGCTCGACCGCCAGCTCGACGCCCTCACCGCGGCCGGCTGCCGGAAGATCTTCGCGGACAAGAAGTCCGGCAAGAACGACCTTCGCCCCGAGCTGAAGGCGTGTCACGCCTTCCTCGGCGCCGGCGACACCCTGGTGGTCCCCGCGCTCGACCGCTACGGCCGATCCCTCCAGGACCTGATCAACATGGTCGGTGAACTGCGCAAGCGCGAGATCGGCTTCACCTCGCTGCACGAGAACCTGGACACCACCACCCCCGGCGGCCGGCTCGTCTTCCACGTCTTCGCCGCCCTGGCGGAGTTCATCCGCGAACTCATCGTCTCCGGCACCCGCGAGGGTCTGGCCGCCGCCCGCGCCCGCGGCAACGTCGGCGGCCGGCCCACCGTGGTGGACGACAAGATCCTGCGGATGGCCCGGGACCTGCTGCCCAACCCGGAGCACTCCATCACCGCGATCGCCAAGATGCTCGGCGTCAGCCCCGGCACCCTCTACAACCACATCCCCGACCTGCGGGAACTGCGCGCCAGCCGCACCGGCATCCCCGCCCAGCTCGAAGCGGGCGCCCGGTGATCCCCGGCGAGCACCGACTCAAGGGCGGCGCCCTGCTGATCGGCGCCGCCGAGCCCGGCCTGCCGGAACGAACCCGCCCAGGAGTGCTTCGTTAGGTTCTGGGTCAAGACCGGCAGAGCTAACGAAGCACTCTTACCGCCGCGGCGGCTGGGCCGTGCGCAATGGGCACCCCGGGGGCCCAGCTGATTCCTCCGGTCAGGAGGAGGGGCGCGTCGAGAAATCGAACGTGAAGTTGAGGCCCGCGAGGTCGTCATCATTCGCAGTGAACGCCCGCACCGCGATGGTGAACTTGGCTCTGGGGACCTCCCGGGGGAAGAAGCCTTCGAGCTTCAAGGTGACGGGGCCGCGCGGGATGGGCTTCGAGGCGTTCCCGCCATCGAGCGCCAGTTTCCACCAGGAGCCGCTGTCGCCGCCGCGCAGCAGGTCGAACAGGTCATACCGCTTCTGGTGGAGCTTGATCAGCCCCAGTTTGATGCTGACGTCGAAGTAGGCCCCTTTCTGGAGCTCTTCGTTCACGACGCCCTTGAGGGTGGCCGTCAGATCGTTGCCTGGCTTCGGCGGGTCCGGGACGAGGGCGATGCTCTTGATCTGCAACGCGTGGGCGTCCGACCCAATTTCTTCGTAGCTCCAAGAACTCATGTGCGGAGCGTATCGACATCATGGCGGACCGTGGCCATATTCGGCGCTTTGGTCTAGTCATGGTCGACGGACCCCGGCGGGTGCCAGCGCTGCCAGTCGCACGGTCCGCTATCTATGACACGCCCGGACCAAACGACCAACTGATCCAAACGAAACGCCCTAGCCAGGGTCCCCATGCCGACGCAGCACGAGTGCTTCCCCGCGGTGACACCATGCCTGTCCAGGTTGACAACCAACGTGTTCCGGCACACTGCCGCAGGGCCCCAGAGGCGACTGCAGAACGCTTCGATCGTTACTCTGAGTTACTTGTCACTTCGCCGTAGCTATGCGAGCGCATGGCCGTGAAATACGGGTCAGCGAGCGGTCGGTGGAACGTTGGCGACGGTCCTGGCGCGAGGGCGGCATCAAGGCCCTGAGCTCGTCAGGTCCCGCGAGTGTGCCGAAGCTGTCAGAGGCCCAGTTCGCCGAGCTGGAAGAACTGTTGGGGTCAATATCGATCACGGCTTGGTCCTCCTGTCGGCGTGCGGACGTGACTCGTCCGACAGACAGGTGCACCGACCGAGCCCGTCCGCGACCGCAGACGGCGACCCCACCGGTACGGGGCCGATGCGCCGGAGGTCGGGAATGGCCGCGACGTACAATCGCAGTGAAGGCGAAGCGCCAGGCCGAGATTCCGGCACCGGTGTGAGGGAGGGGACAGGATGTTCGGTTCGCAGAAGAAGCTCAACGATCTGATGGCGCAGCTCAGGCCCGACCTGAGTCGGGAATCGCTCGGCGTCGGGCCCGACTTCCCGGGCATCGCCCCGAACCCGCTCCTGAGCAGTGATGCACGGAAGCGCAATGCGGAACTGCGTACGGGGGCGCTTGCGCTCGGCGTTCTCGTCAACTGGCGGGAGGTCAGCAGCGACGGCAGTCCACGCGTGGTCCTGATGTTCGACGTGGAGACCGCCGGCGGCATCTCGTTCCGCGGTATCGCAGACGAAGACCTCACGATCACCGAGCTCACCCGACTCGCCCCAGGACAGACGTTGCCCGTGCGCTACCGGCCGGCCGTCATGGACCACTACGTCGCCCTCGCCCGGGACGCGGACCCCACCCACGTGCAGCAGCTCTCTGACGAGATCGCGAGCCGCAAGCAGACCTGACCCGAAGCCATTGGCCGGATCCCTAGGGCGTGTCTGGCAGAGGTTGAGCTTTCTGGCTGGAACTCTGGTCCCGCATCGCGTTTTCAGTTGCTCTCGGATGCCCAGTGGTCTGGCCGGTGCCGGCCTCGTCACAGTGGCTCGGTTGCCCCACGCCCCAGCGTCCGAACGGGGCTTCCTCGACACCCACCTGCTGGCCCGCCGCCCGTAGAGCGTGGCCTGGGTCTCGGCGTCGGTGAAGGCGCCGCTCTGCGGCAACTCGCCAACCGGCTCGTCGGTATCCTCCACGGCTGTCTCAAGACCGGCACGCCGTACGACGAGGCGACAGCTTGGTCCCACCGAGCTCACACACTCGCCGCGTGACGCTACAGCTCGGGCAACCGGTCAACGGGGGTGGGGGACCGCCGCTCTTCCAGCCAGTAGAGGTAGATCCGCAGGTCAGCTGCCAGACCACCGGCGATGTAGAGCTCGAAGTCGCGAACGGCGGCAGCTATGCCCTGGCCTGCCCAGGCATCGCCCTCATCCCACTTGCTCCGCTGATCGGACAGGTACTGCACGACCTGGCTGCGGTTGCGCCACCACTCCCGGACCGTTTCCGGTGTCCATCGCGAGTCTCCATCACAGCCGTACCCGAGGAGCGGGTCGTTGTCCGCCGCCTCGACCAGCATGGCCGTGTCCGCAGGCGTTCGGGGCTGGCGATAGACGTACTCGCTGAGGTAGTCGCCTCCATAGAGGACGTGGGCGGGCGCCGAGAGCCGTCCCGTCCAGCAGGTGTCGGTCTCCCCGCCGTAGAAGGGCCCGGGGACGTTGAGCCACAGTCGGTCTTCCCAACGGCCCCGAAAGGCATCGCGGTCGTTGCCGAGGACGGCCACCGGGTCGAAGTAGAGCGTCATCCGCTGAGACTAGGGCATTCGTTCGGGCCGAGCGGCGGGCTACCGATGGGAAGGGGACTGCCCGGTAGTGGTGCGGGCGAGCGGGGGCCGAAGCCAGCCGGCCCCCGCCCCACCCTTCCCATGCTGCGCCTGCCTCCTGGTCGTCCTCCAGGCCGGTCCGGACGGCCGGATGGGGGCCCGTTGTGCACTTCGAGGCGGAGGCCGGGGCGACGCCGCACGCCGCCCTTGCCCAGTACCCCGCCGACCTCGGTGACGACCACACCGACGAGGACGACGATGATGGCGGCCTTGGCGACCGGGAGCTCGGCCTTCTTGGCGATGTCTGCCGCCGGGCGGCGGGGATGACCCTGGAAGCCCGTCGAGCGGGCCCTCCAGGAGGCCCCGGTGGACGAGCGCCACGCCGACCGGTACGCCGACGCGCAACGTCAGCGGACGGGCACTGCACGAAGTGATGGTTCGTCGCCGTCGTCGGGCTCGGTGGCCTCGGAGGAACTGCCGAGGGCACGCCCGAGGAGGTCGATGGTGTCCGCTGGAGGCGGAGGAGGACGTGGGTGTAGACGGTAGTCGGCGAGGGGGTCGAGCCGCGTGGCCCCACCGAGAGCGAAGCACCCCGCCGTCCTGCCGAAGACCTCAAGAGCGAGGGATCACCCGATTACCCAACACTTTCTGCGGCCGACCCCGTGGCGTGGCAGTAGTTCAAACGATCATCCTGCCTGTAACATCGCTGCCCCCTACTGGGCAGGGTGGGTCGGCGGTGGGACGACCAAGGAGTCGAGTGCCTGCTGGGCCCGGCCGAGGTTGTCCTTTCCGGCGCGGCGGAGGCCGGCCTTGGCGTATTTCTCGACCATGGTGGTGGACTTCCAGTCCTCGGTGATGACCAGGATCTCCGCGGCGCTGTAGCCCTGGGCGGCGAGGTCGGCGGGGACGCCGGCGCGCAGGCCGTGGCTGGTGGCGTTCTTGGCGTCGAAGCCGGGAGTGCGGGTGACCATGCGCTTGAAGGCGCGGTTCACCGAGTGGCCGGTCATGCCGGTTCCGGAGGCGGGGACGGGCATCAGGCTGCCCCAGCGGGTGATGCCGCGCAGCAGCGGCAACTGCGGTTCTGCTTGGCCGAGTTCGGCGAGCAGTGAGATGTAGGTGCGGACCA
This sequence comes from Kitasatospora sp. NPDC127067, assembly GCF_042724755.1. Taxonomy (NCBI): domain Bacteria; kingdom Bacillati; phylum Actinomycetota; class Actinomycetes; order Kitasatosporales; family Streptomycetaceae; genus Kitasatospora; species Kitasatospora sp. NPDC127067. The sequence goes on from NZ_JBHXEM010000123.1 coordinate 23,548, forward strand.
CGGTGATCGCTACCGGGTCGCGGACGACGTACTCGCGGCCGGTGGACCAGTGGTCGCTCTTCGATGTGCGCTTGCCGACGACCATCTGCTCGGTGCCGTCCTCCAGGTGCTCGAAGACGATGGAGTCGATGCGGTAGGCCGCCTGTTCGGAGCGCCGGGCGCGGGTGCGGTAGCCGAGGTGCAGGATCGTGAGGTCGCGCCAGCGGGCGAGCGGGATGTCGGCGGTCGTGCCCTGCTGGAGGTGGGCGATGCGGGCGGCGTCGACGGGCGGGCTCGACTGCGGGGTGCGGCGGGCGCGGGCGTGTTCGGCGGCCTGCTTGCGGATCAGTTCGGCGGTCGCCTTCTTCGGGGGCCAGTTCTCGTACCCCGCACGGGCGTTGGCGTCGCGGATGGCGGCCATCGCCAGGCGCAGGGAGCTGACGGGCGCGCCCGTGCCGTCGCGGCCGCCGCGGCGGCGGAGGTGGGAGACGTAGGAGACCATGTTCGCCTCGCTGGTGCGCGGCCCGGGGTGGCGGCCGTTGTCGGCGCACCAGCGGGCGAAGTAGCGCCACTGTTCGGCGTAGGTCTGGCTGGTGCGCGCGGGCCGGGCGGAGGCGAGGTCGTCGGCCGCGTCCTCGGTCAGCGTCTCGTTGGGGTCGACCCCGGCGGGCGCGAACGGCGCGAGGGCCTGGCCGTCGTCCACCAGCTCGCCGACCACGATCTCGGTGGAGCGCTCCACCAGGGCGGGCAGGCCGTCCGACGCCTCGGCATCCACGGGCGCTCTCCTTCCGGTACGGCGGGCTGATGATCCGTCCGGGACAGCCTATCTGTACCGGGCCCTGTGTTGCGTCCTCTAAATCCAGTTAGAGGACGCAACACAGGAGCTGGTACATACGGCATCTCAAGGCGCCTTCCGCGTCTCTGGCGTGTCTGTCGTGGTTATTTGTGTTCGGCCAGCGGAGCTGTAAAGGTGTCCGCCATGAAGATCACGATCACCGTGGAGAATCCGACCCCCGAGGCACTCGAGAAGCTGCTCGCTCTCGCCGCCATGCCGACTGCCGTCGTGACCGCGGTGCCCGACGACCGCTGGACGCCGGAGCGGGCCCGCTCGTACTACGACCGTCTCCCGCCCCGTGCTCAGCAGATCCTGCTCCAGATCGTCGAGGGCGAAGGTGAGTGCGCCGCAGAGGAGTTGAAGGCAAACGGCCGAAGCCTTCGCGGATCCACCGGCGCGTTCCGCCGGGTGCTCACGGAGGGCAAGCGGACCGGTCTCTGGCCCGACGCGCTTCCGGTGCCCCTGGTCTCCCACATCGTCGGCGGGCAGCTCAAGAAGCTCGAGATGCCAGGACCCGGCACGGAGCAGTACGCACTCCCGGTCTTCGAGGAAGGACTGCGCGATCTGCGGACGGGTGGCTGACAGGGCCGATCCACTCAAGTCCTGCGAAATCACTCGGCGCGATGATCAGCCACTGAGCCGATCCCGGCGCCGCTCGCAACCACCGGGCGGACCCGTCCTCGACAGGCAGGGACAGGTCCGCCTCAGGAGACCGAGACGACCGTCACGGGGTCGGTACGCAGTCGAAGCATTCGGTGTACCAGCCCTGGTAGGTCAACTCCCACAGGGCGCCCCCGGTCTGCCTGCCGACCACGCCATCGATGTCCAGCCGGCCGCGTGCTCGCCCGACCGGTCTCCACCGTGCCGGGCGGGCGCGCGGTCAGCCGTGGGCGGAGGCGCCGGGGCTGCCGCCGCGTTCGACACAGGGAGCGAGGACGGTCAGGTCCAGGCTGTCCGGCGCCGTTTCGTGGTCGCCGACCGCGACCATGGCGGTGAACCTGTTCACATCGTTGGACAGGTCCAGTCGCTTGTCGTCGCTTCGTTCGACGGAGAAGCCGTCCTGCTTAGAAGACATCTCATTTGGAGAGTCGGCGGTAGCAGATGACGGCTGCTGCGATGCTGGCGAAGGCGGCGAAGTGGTCGACCTTGACCTCGTAGCGG
>NZ_JBHXEM010000124.1:0-25113 GCF_042724755.1 Kitasatospora sp. NPDC127067
GGGGGCCCGGCGGCGGGCGGCTCGTCCAGGACGTGGACGGGCGGCCCGCCGCTTCGTCGTGTCCCGGTGGGCCGTCAGGAACGCTGATCCGGCGGCAGCAACAGGACGGCGAGCGCGTCGGCGCAACCGCGGGCGTGACCGAGGAACCAGTCCAGCCGGTCGTCGGTGAGGTGTGCGGGCGTCGAGCGGACCGCGAGGGCGAACCGCGCCTGCCCGGCGCCGTCCAGGACGGGCACGGCGACCGTCCGCACCCCGGCGGCCGACTCGCCGTCGTTGAGCGCGTACCCGGCCGCTCGGACCTTCGCCAACTCGTCGTCCAGGAGCGCTGGTTCGGTGATCGTGCGGTCGGTGAAGGAGGGCAGCGGTCCCAGTGCCGCCGGCGCCGTCTCGCCCGGGCGGGGCCAGGCCAGCAGGATCTTGCCGAGGGCTGTGGAGTGCAGTGGCCGACGCAGGCCCAGCCCGGTGTCCGGGCGGACGGAACCGCCGACCAGGATCACGGCGTGGGTGCCGCTGCGGATCGCCAGGTCGGCGGTCGCCTTGGTGCGCCGGGAGAGCAGGTCCAGCTCCGGTCCGGCCAGGTGCAGCCCGCGCTGGTGGAAGGTGAGTTGGCCGAGTTCGGCGACGGCGGGACCGAGCCGGTAGCGGGCGGTCTGTTCGTCCTGCTCCAGGAATCCGGCGCTGACCAGCGTGCGGGCCAGCCGGTGCGCCGTGGAGACCGACAGGCCCATCCGGCGGGCCAGGTCCGAGGCGCTCAGGTCGGGGCCGTTGTCGTGGAAGCAGTGCAGCAGCCCGAGCGCGCGCTGGACGGCCTGCGCACCGGCCGGCGGACTCTGGACGGCGGTGGCGGCCTCGGCCATGGCACCTCGCGTTTCGGTTCGGAACTCCGGACGGACGGCCGGAGGCGGTCTCAGCGTAGGGCAGCCAGTGCTGCGGAAATGTGTCGACGACGTTGCAATGGAATGGCATTGATGAACAACTGATCCCACGATGTGGCAAAAGCTTGCTTCGGGCTCGTCTGCCGTGGAACGCTCCTCGCATCGCGTCGAACGGCCACTCGGCCTCGGCGGTGACCGTCCCGATTCCACGGAAGGAGAAGCGCCGTGACGTCCCACCGGTGTCTCCCCTCCCGTGCGTGTTGTCGCTGAACGACCCCTCCCGCGCCGCCCGACCCTCCCGCACCGCCTGCCGTCTTGCATCGTGGCGCACAACTTCTTTGCGCACCAGGCCTCATGGGCCTCCGTGCGGTCATCGATCCCGAGCTCCTCCGGCCGTCGTCGGAGCCCCCGTAGAGGACCAACTCCGTTGTCCAGTCGTACCCAGAACGCCTCCCCGCTTCCCGACACCCTCTGGTTCACCCGTTGCCCGGTGCCCACCGCGACCGGGATCGCCGCCGATCAGGGTTGGCTCGCCCGCGAGTTCGCCGCCGACGGCATCGCGGTCCGCTCGCTGCAGGACGCACCGCCCGAGGTGGCCGCGGACCACCACTACACCCACGCGCTGACCGGTCTGTTCCGGGAGGGCGGAAACGTCCCCGCGCTGTGGGCCCGTTCGCGCGGCGAGGCGACCAGGCTGGTCGGCCTCACCTGGATCGAGGAGCGCCAGGTGGTGCTGGTCCGGGCCGGCAGCGGCATCACCGAACCCGGGCAACTGCGTGGACTGCGACTGGCGGTGCCACATCATGACATCGGCATCGACTTCTGGCGGGCGATGGCGCTGGCCGGCCTCCGGGGCGCCCTCGGGCTCGCGGGCCTCACCCTGGCGGACGCCGAGCTGGTGGACGTCCCCGGTTCCGAGGGCGGCGGGCAGTGGTCCGCCGAGCTGGCCGCCCTGCGGGACGGCACGGTGGACGCGGTGTACGTGAAGGGGGCGCTCGCCGTCGAGGCGGCCCGCCGGGTCGGTGCGGAGGTGGCCGTGGAACTGGACGCGGCGCCCGACCGCCGGGCCCGGGTCAACAACGGCACGCCCCGGCCGATCACCGTCCACCAGCGGCTGCTGGACGAACACCCCGAGCTGGTGGCCCGGTTCCTTGCCGTGCTGCTGGAGGCCGCCGACTGGGCGGCGGAGCGTCCGGAGGAGGTGGTCCGGATCCTGCGGGCCGAGACCGGTGCCGGTGCCGAGGGCGTCGCCGGAGCCTATGCGCCGGGCAGCCACCGGACCCTGCGGCTCGACCTGTCGGCGGAGCGGCTGGAGCTGCTCGCGCTGCAGGAACGATTCCTCAGGGAGCAGGGCTTCCTTGCCGCGCCGGTGGACGTCCAGGCCTGGGCCGACCCGGAGCCGCTGCGCGCAGCGCGCGAGCTGCTGCGGGTGCGGCGTGCGGGTGAGGCGGCGGGCGCGGGTTCCGGTGCCGGCGGCGTTCGGATCACAGACTTCAGATAACAGCGTTCAGCTAACAGATTTCGAAAGTTGTCAGCTGTCGGCTGTCATCTGTCACCCCCTTGGAGACCCCCGTGAAGACCCCTCGTCCCGCCCTCGCTGCCACCGCTCTGTTCGCCTCCGCCGCCCTCGCCGCCTGCGGCTCCTCCGCCGACGGGGCCAAGGGCTCCGCCGACGGCGGGGCCGGCGGCAAGGCCGACGTGGTGCTCCGCCTGCCCGATCCCGGCAACAACGGCTTCCTGGCCCGCGGCAAGAAGGACGGTTCACTGGACCGCACCCTGGCCGCGGTCCACGCCAAGGTCGCCTGGACCGGCAGCGCCGGCCCCTTCGCCCCCGCCGCCCAGGCCCTCTCCGCCGACCAACTGGACATCGCCCAGGGTTCGATCACCTCGGCCGTCGCCGCGCTCGCCCAGAAGCCCGGCTTCAAGCTGTTCGCCCAGACCGCGCCCGACGGCGTCGGCGAGGGGATCCTGGTGAAGAACGACTCGCCCGTCAAGTCCGTCCAGGACCTGGTCGGCAGGAAGGTCGCCGTCTCCCAGGGCGGCACCAGCGAGTACCTGCTGCTCAAGGCACTGGCGAAGAACGGCGTCCCGGCCGACAAGGTGGAGCGGGTCTACCTGCGCGCCGACCAGACCTCCGGCGTCTTCAACTCCGGCCAGGTGGACGCCTGGGCGACCTGGAACACCTTCTCGACGCCCGCCATCGCCAACGCCGGTGCGCACTTCCTGGTCAACGGCCAGGAGGTGGGCTCCGACAACTACGCGGTCTGGGCGGTGCGCAACGGCTTCGCCGACAAGCACCCCGAGGTGGTGAAGGCCTTCTACGCCTACCTGCGGGAGAACGGCGCCAAGGAGAAGGCCGACCCGGCCGGCTACCTCAACGTGTTCACCGACGCCGGCCCGACCGCCGTCACCCCCGCCGAGAAGGACGTCGCGGTGAACGTCGGCAAGCAGGGCACCCCGGCCGACGCCATCTCCGACGCCGACACCGCCCGCTTCGGGACGGTCGCCCAGTTCTTCGCCGACCAGAAGGTCACCAAGCAGCTGGTGGACGTCAAGCCGTACCTGATCGACATCAACAAGCTCGGAGACGGTGCCAAGTGACCACCGCCACCCGGCCGTTCACGCCGGAAGACACCCGGGCCGCACTGGAATCCGGCCTGGTCGCCCCGCAGAGCCGGCAGCCCCGGCCCCGCCCCCGGGCACTCGCCGCGACCCTGCGCACCATCGGTCCGCTCGCCCTGCTCGGCGGCTGGGCACTCGCCTCCGCCACCGGCGCGCTCACCCAGGACGTGCTCGCCTCGCCCGCCCAGGTCGCGCAGGCGGTGGGGGAGTTGTGGGGCAACGGCCAGCTGACCGACGCCCTGTCGGTCTCCCTCACCCGCGCCGGACTCGGACTGTTCTTCGGCGCGACCACCGGACTGGTGCTCGGCGTGGTCACCGGATTCACCCGCCTCGGCGAGGAGTTGCTCGACTCCGCGATCCAGGTCCTGCGCACCGTGCCCTTCCTGGCCCTCGTCCCGCTGTTCATGGTCTGGTTCGGCATCACCGAGACCGCCAAGGTTGCCCTGATCGGGGTCGCCACCAGCTTCCCGATGTACGTGTCAGCCTCGGGTGGGGTCCGCAGCACCGACCGCAAGCTGGTCGAGGCGATGCGCAGCTTCGGCCTCGGACGCTGGGCGATCGTGCGTACGGTCGTGCTGCCCGGCGCCCTGCCCTCGCTGCTGTCCGGACTGCGCCTGTCGATGACGCTCAGCGTGATCGCCCTGATCGCCGCCGAGGAGATCAACTCCACCGAAGGCATCGGCTACTTGATGGCCCAGGCACAGAACTACTCGCGCACCGACGTCCTCGCCGTCTGCATCCTGATCTACGGGCTGCTCGGCCTGGCCGCGGACGGTGTCGTCCGGATCCTGGAACGCGTGCTGATGCCGTGGCGCCAGGTCGTCCAGGGAGCGGCCCGATGACCGCCGACACGTTCACCACCGCCACGTCCTCGTCCTCCGCGCCGGCCTCTCTGTCGGTCTCCTCCGCCTCCTCCGCCTCCTCGGCCCCCGAGGAGACGGTCCCGGCCGTCCACCTGCGCGGTCTGCGCCGGGTGTTCGGCACCCGGGCGGTGCTCGACGGGGTCGACCTCTCCATCGCCCGTGGGGAGTTCGTCGCCCTGCTGGGTGCGAGCGGCACCGGCAAGACCACGCTGCTGCGCATCCTCGGGGCTCTCGATCAGGCGGACGGGGGCACCGTGCTCGTCCCGCCGGTCCGAACCGTGGTGTTCCAGGAGCCCCGCCTGGTGCCGTCGAAGCGGGTGCTGGCGAATGTCACGGTCGGCCTGCCGCGCGGCGCCTCGACCCGGGAGACCGGGCTGAAGGCGCTCGCCGAGGTCGGCCTGGAGCGGCACGCCGAGGCCTGGCCGGCCACCCTGTCGGGAGGTGAGGCGCAGCGCGTCGCACTCGCCCGGGCGCTCGTCCGGGAGCCGCAACTCCTGCTGCTCGACGAACCGTTCGCCGCCCTGGACGCGCTCACCCGGCTGCGCATGCAGGACCTCGTCGGCGACCTGGTGCGCCGCCACCGCCCGGCGGTACTGCTGGTCACCCACGACGTGGACGAAGCCGTACGGCTCGCCGACCGGGTCGTGGTACTGCGCGACGGCCTGCTCGCCCGGGACGAAGCCGTCACCGTCGAGAGCCCGCGCGACCCGGCCGATCCCGCCTTCGCCGACCTGCGGCGCCGGCTGCTCGCCGACCTCGGCGTCCACTGACGCCCGCGATCCACCACTGTCCAGCGCGATTCCCCGCGATTTCCCGCAGTTCCCGCGGTTCCCCGAGAGTCCCCGCTATCCTCCCGATTTCCCCCGATTCACCCTGACTTCCGACCAACCGAGCCCGCACCACCGGAGTTGACCAGATGACCGTCACCCTCGGCGTCCACGCCAGCAACCCGTCGCTCTACTACCTCGCCCGACTCCCCTACCTGGACGAGGAACTGGCCCCGCACGGCGAGACCGGCGCCTTCCACCACTACGCGGACGGCACCCGCACCGGCGCGCTGCTCGCCGAGGGCGTCATCGACTTCGGCGGCACCGGCTCCACCCCGCCGATCACCGCCCAGGCGGCCGGCCACGACCTGGTCTACGCGGCCGTCTCCGCACCCCGCCCCGACCACGGCGCCCTCCTGGTGCTGGACTCCGGCCCGGTGCGGACGGTCGCGGACCTCAAGGGCGCCACCGTCGTCCTCGCCGTCGGCTCCTGGCAGACCCACCTGCTCGCCAAGGCCCTGCACGCGCAGGGACTTTCGTACGGCGACGACGTCACCCCGGAGCGCCCGGCGGCCGGCCAGGACCAGGCCCGGCGGCTGCGCGACGGCGAGATCGCCGGCTGGATCGCCCAGGGCGCCGAACTCGCCGCCGCCCGCCGCACCGGGGAGTTCCGCGAGCTGATCCGCACCGGTGACGTCATCACCGACCGTTCGGTGTTCTTCACCCGCCGGGACTTCGCGACCGGCCGTCCCGAGGTGGTCGCCGCGATCGCGATCGCGCTGCGCCGGGCGGACGCCTGGGCGGCCGCCAATCCGGCCGAGGCCGCCGCGATCGCCGCCGAGGAACTGGGCGGCACGGCCGCCGACTGGCAGTCCGCGCTGGTCGCGCTGCCCTGGCGGCTGGAGCCCGCCACCGCCGGGTTCGTCGCCGAACAGCAGGAGGCCGCGGACATCTTCCACGGTGCGGGCTTCATCGACCGGGCACTGACCGTCGCCGACGCCCACCTCCCCGCCCTGGAGGCCCCGGTGGCCGCCGCGCTCGCGAAGGCGGTCTGACCCGTGGCCTCCGAAGTCCTCTGGTACATCATTCCGCGCGAGGGGCACTACCCCTGGGAGCCGGCCGGCCGCCGTCCGGTGGACCTTCGCTACCTCCAGCAACTGGCGGGCAGCGTCGAGCGACTGGGCTACACCGGCGCGCTGCTCGCGACCGACCTGTACGACGTCTGGACGCTCGGCAGCGCGCTCGCGGCCGCCACCACCCCGGCCTTCAAGCCGCTGCTGGCCGTCCACCCGGGGCTGGTCTCACCCACCCTGCTGGCCAAGATGGCACTCAGCTTCGACCACCTGCACGGCGGCCGGCTGCGCTTCAACGTGGTGAACGGCTCGACCGCGCAGCTGCGCGAGTACGGCCTGGACGTCGAACACGACGACCGTTACCGGCTCAGCGGTGAGTACTGGTCGATCGTCAAGCGCCTCACGGCGGGTGAAGTCTTCGACCACAAGGGCGAGTTCTACGAGCTGAAGAACGCGGGCGCGAGCCTGCGCGAGCTGACCCCGGTGCAGCCCGGTGGCATCCCGCTCTGGTTCGGCGGCAGTTCGGCGGCCGGCATCGAGATGGCCGCCGAGCACGTGGACGTCTACCTGACCTGGGGAGAGCCGCCGCACCTGCTCAAGGAGAAGCTGGACCTGGTCCGCGAGCGGGCCGCCGCCCACGGCCGGTCGGTGCGGATCGGGCTGCGGCTGCACCTGATCGTCCGCGACACCGAGGGCGAGGCCTGGGCCGCCGCCGACCGGCTGCTGGACGTCACCAGTGAGGCCACCTACGCGCGCCAGCTGGGTGGCGCGAAGGCGGAGGACGGGGTCGGCTGGCAGCGGCAGTTCCGCCAGCACGGTGGGAAGGTGCCGGCGCGGGCCCGGGAGCTGGAGGCCTACCCCAACCTCTGGCCGGGAATGAGCCTGTTCCGCCCCGGGCCCGGTACGGCGGTGGTCGGCTCGACCGCCCAGGTGATCGAGCGCCTGCAGGAGTTCGAGGCGCTGGGTGTCGACACCTTCATCCTCTCGGGCAACCCGCTGCTGGAGGAGGCCCATCGGGTTGCAGAAACGGTTCTGCCCGCTCTGGGCATCAAGCGGCCGCACGCCGGTGGCTGACTGGTGACAGCTGACAAGTGACGGATAGCGGATAACAGATGACGGATGACAGCTGACAGATTTCGAAATCTGTCAGCTGTCATCCGTCGATCGTCAGCTGTCAGCTGTCAGCTGTCAGCCGTAGCCCTCAGCCGCAGCGATCAGCCTCGGCCGCCGGTCGGCGCCTCCGCCCCGCTCAGCGGCTCAGCCGGTCGATCTCCGCCAGCTCCTCGGCCGTCAGCGGCCCGCCCGCCAGTGCGTCGAGGTTCTGGTCCAGCTGGGCGACGCTGCTCGCGCCGATGATCACCGAGACCACCCGAGGGTCCCGCAGCACCCAGCACAGCGCCAGCTGCGCCAGCGTCTGCCCGCGCCGCTCGGCGACCGCGGCCAGCGCCCGCAGCTGCTCCAGCTTCCGCTCGGTCAGCGCCTCCTCGGTGAGGAACTTGCCGACCGACATCCGCGAGCCCGCCGGAACCGCCCCGGACAGGTAGCGGTCGGTCAGCAGCCCCTGGGCCAGCGGCGAGTAGGCGATGAGGCTGCTCTGGGTTTCGCCCACCGCGTCCAGCACGCCGCCGTCCTCCACGTACCGGTTGAGGATCGAGTACGCCGACTGGTTCATCAGCACCGGCGTCCCCAGCTCGCGCAGGATCGCCACCGCCTCCCGGTGCTGCTCCGCCGGATAGTTGGAGATCGCCGCGTACAGCGCCCTGCCCGAGCGCACCGCGCTGTCGAGCGCCCCCATCGTCTCCTCGATCGGGGTGTCCGGGTCGTACCGGTGCGAGTAGAAGACGTCGACGTAGTCCAGCCCCATCCGGTCCAGCGACTGGTCGAGGCTGGCCAGCAGGTACTTGCGGCTGCCGCCGTTGCCGTACGGGCCGGGCCACATGTCCCAGCCGGCCTTGGTGGCGATGAACAGCTCGTCCCGGTACGGCCGGAAGTCCTGGGCGAACAGGTAGCCGAAGTTGCGCTCGGCGCTGCCGTACGGCGGGCCGTAGTTGTTCGCCAGGTCGAAGTGCGTGACGCCCCGGTCGAAGGCCCGGCGCAGCACCGCCCGCTGCACGTCCAGCGGCTGGGCGTCACCGAAGTTGTGCCAGAGCCCCAGCGAGACGGCGGGCAGCTGGACGCCGCTGCGGCCGGCCTTCCGATAGGTCATCGAGTCATAGCGGTCATCCGCGGCGAGGTAGCTCATGCCGGACATCCTGCCAGTCCGTCGCGGCGGATCAAGCCTTGCCCCGTTCCGGGCCGGTGCCTATGCTCGCGGAGGATCGCGTGCGTGCGAGGCGAGGGGGAGGCGAGATGGCAGTCCGGACCGTGGCCGTGGCCGCCGCCGCAGCCCGCTGTTGTTGTCGCCACCGCAGCACCGACCGCTGACGCCACCCGCGAGCCCCGCCGCCCGAGCGGCCCACCGCCCGCCCCGTCGGCCGTTCCGCCGGTGCCGCCCGTAGGAGCGCAGTGCCGGACCACGCACCGGCTTCCCGCGCTCCGCTCTCCGTGCGGCTCACCGAATCCCGGGACGCTCCGGCCCGCCGGTCCCGTCCCGGTCCTGCTCAGCTCGTCCCCATGCTCCGCTCGTACCCGGCCCGGCCCGGTCCTGTACCCGGCCCCGGCCATGGCCCCGGCCCGGCCCTGGTCCGACCCGAGCCCGACCCCGAGCCCGACTCCGAGCCCGACCCCGAGCGCCCAAGGAGACCGCCGTGCGGTTCACCGTCTCGTCCCTCGTCGCCAACGCCCCCGACCCGGTCACAGGCGTCCGGCGCACCCCGCAGTAGAAGCTGCACAACGTCATCGACCAGGCCGTCCTCGCCGAGCAGCTCGGCTACGACGGCTACGGCGTGGGGGAGCGGCACGGCGAGCCGTTCCTCTCCCCGGCGCCGCCCCTGCTGCTGAGCGCCATCGCCGCCCGCACCTCCACCATCCGGCTGTTCACCACGGTGACGGTGCTCAGCGTCCTCGACCCGGTCCGGGTCGCCGAGGACTACGCGATGCTCGACCAACTCTCCGGGGGTCGGCTGGAGTTGATCGTCGGCAAGGGCAACGACCCGCGCCATTTCGGACTGTTCGGCCTCCCCGAGGAGCGCCAGTGGGAGGCGCTCGCGGAGAACTACGGCCTGCTGCGCAGGCTCTGGCGCGAGGAGAAGGTGACCTGGGAGGGCTCGACCCGCCCGCCGCTCACGGACGTCACGGTCTGGCCGCGCCCGCTCCAGGATCCGATCCCGGTGTGGCACGGCAGCGCGACCAGCACGCGGTCCACCGACCTCGCGGCCCGCCACGGCGACCCGCTCTTCTCCGCCAACTCCTTCCATCCGCTGGAGAAGTACCGGACGCTGGTCGAGCACTACCGCGAGCGCTGGGAGCACTACGGGCACGACCCGGCGCGGGCCCGGGTGGGCGCGAGCTTCGGCGGACTGTTCGTCGCCGAGCGCTCGCAGGACGCCGTCGAGGGCTTCCGTCCGTACTGGAACGCACTGTTCGACTCGGCCGCGGGCCGGCACAACAACTCGCCGTTCACCTCGCTGGAGGACGCGCTGGAGCGCGGCTCGGCGCTGGTCGGCAGTCCGCAGCAGGTGATCGAGAAGATCCACCGCTACCACGAGGCCTTCGGCAACGAGGTGGTCGGCATCGGGGTCGACGCCCTCACCGAGGGGGCGCAGCGCGAGCAGTTGGAGCTGTTCGCGAGCGCGGTGGCGCCGGAGATCCGTCGGGCGCTGCCGTAGCGGTCCACGCCCGCCGCGCGCTGCCACGGCAGCCCGGATCTCCCGCCCGCCCGCGCAATGCGCCGTGCACCCCCTACGCGGCGTGACGCCGGCAACCGTGCGTGACGTGACGCGCGCCACCAGGTGCGCCGGAATGCCGTTCGGCGGGGCGGGGGATGACGAACGGTCGAGGGGCCGTGGCCGCCGGGGGGCGGCGCACGGCCCTCAATCGTTCCGCCCGGCGGGGTCCCGGGGAGCCGCCCGCGCACCCAGGGCCGGAGCCGGAGCCGGCACCGGAGCCCCGAGCGCGAGCCCGGGTCGGGTCGGGCGGAGTCAGCACTGGCCTTCTGTACCTACTGGTATGTACAGTGGCCCGCATGAGCACCCAGGACCGCCTCATCGAGAGCACCCAGGCCCTCCTCTGGGAGCGCGGCTACGTCGGCACCAGCCCCAAGGCCATCCAGCAGCACTCCGGCGTCGGCCAGGGCAGCATGTACCACCACTTCACCGGCAAGCCCGACCTCGCGGCCGCCGCCCTGCGCCGCAGCGCCGAGCAGATGCGCGGCGTCGCCGAGGCCGACCTCGCCGCCCCCGGCAGCGCCTACGACCGGATCGCCGCCTACCTGCAGCGCGACCGCGACGTCCTGCGCGGCTGCCGGATCGGCCGGATGGCCCAGGACCCGGACGTGGTCGCCGACCCGCTCCTGCGCGCGCCCGTCGAGGAGACCTTCGACTGGCTGCGCGGCCGGATCGCCGGATTGATCGCCGACGGCCAGGCGGACGGCGAGTTCGCCCCCGGCCTCGACCCCGCCGACACCGCCGCCGCCGTGGTCGCCGTCGTCCAGGGCGGCTACGTCCTGGCCCGTGCCGCCGACAGCGCCGAGCCGTTCGACCGGGCCGTTCGTGGCGCCCTCGGCCTGCTCGCGGCACACCGCACGGCCTGACCCGCCAAGCCCTCCCGGCCGGCAGCCCGCCTGCCTGCCGGACCCGTCGAACCCGAGGAGCCCAGCCGTGCACGCGATGCAGTACGAGATCACCCTGCCCGCCGACTACGACATGGGCGTCATCCGCAAGCGCGTCGCCGACAAGGGCCACCTGCTCGACGCGCACCCGGGCCTCGGCCTCAAGGCCTATCTGGTCCGCGAGCGCGGCCGACAGGGTTCGCCCGTCAACCAGTACGCGCCGTTCTACCTCTGGCGCACCGTCGAGGGCATGAACGGTTTCCTCTGGGGGCCGGGATTCCGCGGCCTGAGCGCCGACTTCGGCCGCCCCGCCGTCCGGCACTGGCTGGGCGCGGGCCTGACCCACGGCGCGTCAGGAACCTCGGCGGCCTCGGAGACGGCCTCGGCCCCGGCATCGGCATCGGCCTCGGAGGCGGCGTCGTCACCGGCATCGGCATCGGCCTCGGAGGCGGCGTCGTCACCGGAGGGGTCGGCCGGGCCGCCGACCACCGCCACCCGCGAGACCCTACGGCTGCCGGAATCCGCCGACCCGGCCGAGGCCGTCGAGCGGGCGCTCGCCGACCTGCCCACGCACCCGGCCCTGCACACCGCCGCCGTGGCCGTCGACCCGAGCCGCTGGGAGCTGCTCCGCTTCACCCTCTGGCACGGCCCGGCCCCCGAGGACGAGCCCGGCGTCCGTTACCAGGTGCTGCACCTGTCCCGCCCCGAACTCGACCGGCTGCCGGCCGGCCGCCACTGGTGAAAGGACCCACCGCCCCGATGTCCCCCGCGACCGTTCCCACCGGCACCGACCTCACCCCGGCCCCGACCGACCGCACGGCCGGTTACGCCCTGCTCGCCGAACTCGCGGGTCCCGGCGCCGCCACCACGCTCGGGGGCCTGGACGCCGTCGCCCCCGGCTTCCCCGACTGGATCGTCACCAGCCTCTTCGGCGGTACCTACCAGCGTCCCGGACTCGCCCTGCGCGACCGCCAGATCGCGAACCTGGCCGCGCTCACCGCACTCGGCGGCGTCGAGCCGCAGCTGGCCGACCACGTCCGCTACAGCCGACGGATCGGCCTGACGGAGGCGGAGATCACCGAGGTCATCGTCCACCTCGCGCCGTACGTCGGTCTCCCCAAGGCGCTGGCCGGCCTGCGCGTCGCCACCGCCGCCTTCGCGGACGCCACCTTCGCCGACGCCACCTTCGCCGACGCCGCGGCCACGGCCGAGGCCAAGGCCGGGACCGGAACCGGCACCGAGGCCGCGGCGGAGAGCGTCGCCGGGAGCGCCACCCCGGAGGCCGACGCATGAGCCGCACCGTCCGGACTGTCCGCACCGTCCTCGGCGACCTGGACCCCGCCGACCTCGGGGTCACCGACTCCCACGACCACCTCTTCATCCGCAGCCCGCTGCTCCCCGGCCAGGAGCTGGACGATCCGGCCGCCGCCGAGGACGTCCTGCGGGCCTACGCCACCGCCGGTGGCCGTGCCCTCGTCCAGTGGACCCCGCTCGGCCTGGGCCGGGGCGCGGACTCCCTCGCCGCGCTCTCCCGCGCCACCGGCGTCCACGTCGTCGCCGCCACCGGCGCGCACCAGGCGGTCCATTACGCGCCGGGCTTCTTCCCGGACGTCGACGGCGATCCGGCCGAGCGCCCCGGCGCGTACGCCGACCTCGCGGAACGCTTCGTCGCCGAACTCACCACCGGTCTGCCCGGCTCGCCCGAGGGCGTCCGGGCCGGGCTGATCAAGGTCGCGGGCGATCCGGGGCCCGTGAGCCGGCACACCCGGTGGACGATGGCCGCGGCGGCCGAGGCCCACCACGCCACCGGTGCCCCGATCGCCGTCCACCTCGAAGCCGACGGCGCTCCGCTCCGGGTCCTGCACCTGCTGCACGACCGGCACGGGGTCCGGCCCGACCGGATCGTCCTCGGCCACCTCACCCGGCTCCCCGACCGCGCGCTGCACCGTGCCCTGGCCGCAGAGGGGGTCCGGCTCGCGCTGGACAGCCCCTCCCGGTCCGGCCGGTCCGGCGACCACCAGGCCTTCGACGTGATCGCCGACCTGGTCGAGGCGGGCCATGCCGACCAACTGCTGCTCGGCGCCGACACCACCACCCGGACCGCCCGCGCGGCCGCCGGCCCGGTCGGTCTGCTCGCCGACCTCGTCCCGCGCCTCGCCCGCAGCTACGGCCCGGAACTGCCCGAGCTGCTCCTCGTCACCAACCCGGCCGCCGCCTTCGCCGCCGACTGGCGCACGCCGTAAGCGGGGCCCTCGTCGCCTGCGGGTCCCATGGGCCGCGGCCGCGGCTGCCGGGGCGGGCATTCCGCAGACGGCCGCCGGGCGGGTCTTCTACGGTGCCGGGCATGGTGATGCTGACGCTCCGAACCCTCACGACCGCCGACTGGCCGCTCTGGCGGGACCTCCGTCTCGCCGCCCTGACCGGCGCGCCGGACGCCTTCAAGGCCGGCCTGGCCGACTGGGACCAGGGCGGTGAGGACCGTTGGCACGACCGGCTCCGTCTCCCGGACGCCCTCCACGTCGCGGCCCTCCAGGACGACGACCCGGTCGGCCTGGTCGGCGGACTGCCCGGATCGCCGGACGGCGTGCGGGAGTTGCGCTCGCTCTGGGTCGCCCCGCAGGCCCGCGGTCGGGGCGTCGCGGACCGTCTCGTCGAGGAGGTCGAACGCTGGGCCCGGGCCACCGGCGGCACCACGCTGCGCCTCGCCGTACTCCCCGGCAACCGGGCGGCGCTCGCCCTCTACCGCCGCCACGGCTTCACCCCGCTCGCGGAACCCGGGGACCTGCTCGCCGACGGGGTCGGCCGCGAACTCCTCCTGGCGAAGCTTCTGCGGTGACCGCCGCCGCACCCGGCTCGGTACCGGGGCCTCGACCGGCCCGGCCTTCCGAGGCCGACGGGACGGCCTCGGGACCACGGGAAGGCGGGGCCTGTGCCGCACGGGGGACGGCACAGGCCCCGCCTTCCCGAGGTCGAGCGGTCGAGCGGCCTGGCAGGTCGGCGGGCCGGCGGGTCGACCGGCGTCACATGTGGGTGCCGCCGTCGATGCGGAGCTCGGTGCCGGTGACGAAGGCGCCGTCGTCGGAGGCGAGCATGGCGATCACGCCGGCCACCGTCTCCGGGCCGGCGAAGCCCTGGCCGAGCGCGGGGGAGAGCTTGGCCAGCAGACTGAGGTCGGCGTCGGCGGGCAGGCCCGGGTTGTGGGTCATGCCGCTGTCGATGCTGCCCGGCGCGACGCAGACCGCGCGCAGGCCCTGCTTCGAGTACTCCGAGGCGATGGCGTGGGTGAAGGACTGGATGCCGCCCTTGGTCGCGGCGTACGCGGCCATGTAGGGGTGGGCGAAGCTCGCGGAGGTGGAGCTGAAGTTGACCACCACGCCCTTGCCGCCGGCGAGCAGCGCGGGGAGCGCCTCGCGGGTCATCAGGAAGGTGCCGGTCAGGTTCACCGCGAGGAGCCTGTTCCAGAACTCCAGGCTGGTCTCGTGGGTGTGCGAGGAGCGGAGGATGCCGGCCGCGTTGACCAGCACGTCCAGGCCGCCCAGGCCGGTGATCGCCTCGGCCACGCCCGCGACGACGGCCGCCTCGTCCGCGATGTCCAGCGCCTGGACGGTGAGGCGGTCCGCGGTTCCCTCGGCGGTGGCGCGGTCCAGGGTCTTCTTCAGGCCGTCCTCGTTGACGTCGACGGCGACGACCTTCCCGCCCTCGGCGAGGATCCGGTGCACGGTGGCCTGGCCGATGCCCGAGCCGCCGCCGGTGATCAGGACGTTCCGTCCGCTGAAGCGCTCCATGGTGGTACTCCGTTCGTTCGTGGTCTCTCGACCTCAATAGGCACGTTACGCCTAGGTGGCACGTTGTGCCAACAAGTCCACTCGTGTCGATCCGTCGTGACGTGCCGCCTTGGCATCCGCCCGCGTAGGCTGACCCCGTGACCGGACGCCCGACCCTGACCCAGCGCCGCCGTGAGGCCACCCGGCTGGAGATCGCCCGTACCGCTGCCGCGCTCTTCGCCGAGCGGGGCGCGGACGCGACCACCGCCGAGGAGATCGCCCTCACTGCGGGCATCTCGCTGCGCACCTTCTACCGGTACTTCTCGGTCAAGGAGGACGCCGTCGCTCCGCTGCTCGCGGCGGGCGGGCAGGAGTGGGTGGAGCTCTTCACGGCCAGCCCCGCGGACCTGCCGCTGCGCGAGGCGCTGGAGCGTGCGGCGGTCGCGTCGCTGACCCCGGCCGACGAGGCGCGGGCCGAGATGATGCAGTGGGCCCGCGGTCTGCTGCGCGACCCGAAGCTGAACGCCACCTGGCAGCGCGTCCACGCCGACTCGGAGGAGCGGCTGCGGGTCGCCCTCGCCGAGCGCTGCCCGGACGGCACCGACCCGCTGGAGATCCGACTGGCGGCCGCCGCCGCGACCGCGGCGATCCGGGTGGCACTGGAGCAGTGGGCCGCCTCCGAGGCGCCCCTCGCCGGTCCGGGCTCCCCGAGGGACCTCGGCGCTCGCTGCATGCGCGAGCTCACGGAGGGATTGCGGCTGTGGGGGCGGGTCGGCTGAGCCCGGTGCCCGGCCGTCAACCGGCCGGTGACGGCCGACAGTCGACAGTCGACAGATTTCAGATGACAACTTTCGAAATCTGTTATCTGAAAGTTGTCATCCGTCCGCCCGGCTCCCCGTAACCTCCCAGCCGCGGTCGGCTTTCTCCCAGCTGGCGTTAGGGTTGGTCCTCGCGCCCCGGCAGGGGGAACCGGGGTGACCTCCTCGGATGTCCCCAGCGGAGGGGACTGGAGTTCGAGGCGTGGGAGCAAGCAGGACATGGGTCTGACGAGCCACAAGGTGCTGGCGCTGACCGCACTGATCGCGGTCGTGATGATGGTCGGCACGGTCTGGCTGTGGCCCAGACTCGCGAAGAAGACCTGGCAGGCGGTGCTCGGCCGGATCGGCGCACTGCTCGCCACCCAGCTCACGGTGCTCGCCGCGCTCGGCCTGGTCGCCAACAACTACTTCGCCTTCTACAGCAGTTGGGACGACCTGCTGGGCATCGGCGACACCGGCCCGGTGGTCATCCACAACAAGGCGGACGCCTCCGGCCGGCTGATGGTGGAGACGATGGGCCAGGCCGCAGTCAAGGGCGGCGGCGCGATGGGCCGCGAGCCCGGCCAGTCCGGCGAGATCCGCAAGATCAGGATCGACGGCGCGGTCAGCCGGCTGTCCACCGAGGGCTACGTCTACCTGCCGCCGCAGTACTTCCAGCCGGAGTACGCCCAGAAGCAGTTCCCGGCCGTGATCGTCAGCACCGGATTCCCAGGAATCGCCGAGAATCTGATCACCCGCTTCAACTACCCGGGTGCGGCGCTCAAGCTGCTGCAGGAAGGGCGGATGCAGCCGACCGTCATGGTCCTGGTGCGCCCCTCGCCCGCGCTTCCCCAGGACACCGAGTGCGAGGACGTCCCGAACGGCCCGCAGTCCGACACCTACTTCACCAAGGACGTGCCCTCGGCGATCCAGGCCAGCTACCGGGTCTCCTCCGACCCGCAGGCCTGGGCCTTCATGGGCAACTCGACCGGCGGCTACTGCGCGCTCAAGCTGGCCATGCGTCACCCGGACGTCTTTCCGACCGCCGTCGCCCTCTCCGCCTACTACGACGCGGCCGACGACCCCACCACGGGCGACCTCTTCGGCGGCAGCAAGCAGCGCCGCGACGAGGCCAACCTGATGTGGCGGCTGAAGAACCTGCCTCAGCCGAAGGTGTCCGTGCTGCTGGCCGGCACCAAGAAGGGCGACGGCAGCTACCGGCAGGAGACCGAGGCCTTCGTCGACGCGGTGCAGAGCCCGATGAAGGTCTCGTACAGCATGCTGGAGAACGGCGGCCACAACTTCGAGACCTGGAGCGCCCTGCTGCCCTCCTCGCTGGAGTGGCTGTCCCAGCACCTCAAGGTGCCGAACCAGACCGTATGAAGCGACCGGCCGAACCTGAACGCCTGAACGCCTGAACGACCGAACCCCTGGAGCCGCGGCCCCGGGGGTTCGGTCGTTCAGGTCGACGGTTGTTCGGGCCGGCCGGGCCGTTCAGGAACCGTACGGCTCCCGCCCGGCGGTCCCGCCGCTCAGGCCACCCGCTCCAGCGTCCCGGTGTGCAGCTGGCCGACCCGGCCGCCCTCGCCCTCGAAGGTCCAGAAGGCCCGCACAGTCAGCTTGCCGAGGTCCATCACATGGCTGACGGTGATCCCGCTCTGCTCCGTCCAGCTGATGAAGTAGATCTCCGGCGCGACCTCGGCGACGTGCAGCCGCACGTCCTCCCACTGGCCCGCGGACTCGCCGAGGCCCTCCCAGCGCAGCCGCGTGCCGTCGGCCGAGTAGGTGTTGCGGAAGGCCGCGCCGTTGTCGACCCGGAAGAGGTAGGTGCGGCCGGCGAAGGCGGGCAGGGGCGCGGTCATGGTGGGGCGGGTCCTCGTCTCTGTCAGGTCGTGGCGAGCGTCCGGTCGGGCTCGCCGCTCTTGTGCACGGCGGATGATGTCAGGCTTCCAATTTATCCGACCGGGCGCACTCGGTCAGGCACTCGCCACGGTACGGTCCGCCACGGCGCGGCCGCGCGTGTGCGGCCGGGGCCGGGCCCGGCTCGGGGGCTCCCCGGTCGACGTGGCAGCTCCCGGCGCCGGAGACTGACCAACTCGACTGCCATGCAGGGTTGTTGATCGACACCACTGTGAGCTGCGCCCTCGCGGACCCCGCCGCCGGGATGTCCACTCCGGCCCCGGCCCCGACCACCACCCCGAGCACCCCGGCGCTGTCCTCCTCGGTCGCCGAAGAGGCGCTGACCTGGTCGGACGAGTTCAACGGCGCGATCAGCCGGGGCCGGCGCTGGAGAACGGCAAGCAGTCGTGGGGCACTGGCTTCCTGACCACCGAGGGCTTCCAGGTCAAGACCGGCGACTACGCCGAGACCCGGGTCAAGCTGTCCGCCGTCAGCGGCGCCTGGCCGGCCCCGTGGACCTGGAAGAACGGCAATGGGGAGATCGACTCCTTCGAGTGCCACCCCGACAATCCGAACCTGCTGGAGCCGACCAACCACGTCGACCCGGGCAACGCGAAGTACTGGACCGTCGCGAGCGCTGTCGCGAAGGACCGGCGGTGGCCATCGGGACCGATTGCGGCGCCAACTCGTAGGACCGGGTCCATCCCTCAGGCCAAGCCACCCCTCCGGACCTGGCCACCGCCGGGCCGGCCCCGCCGGCGGAACCGCGCGGCTCAGGAACCGGCAGCCGCCTCGGCCACCCTGATGTCGAACAGCTGCCGGTTGTTGCCATCGTTCCGGTCGTCCGCGCTGCGCACCGTGACCGAGCCGCCGCTCAGTCTGCCCACCGGCAGTTCCGGGTCGAGCCGGACCGGGATGAGGGCGGTCGCGCTGCGCCCCTCCCGCAGTCCGGCTCCGAAGACGCACCGCACGACGCGGCCGTGGCCCGTCACCCGGCAGTCGGACGGGAAGTACGGGCCCTCCGGGCTCACGCCCTCCGGCAGGGTGATCACGACCGTGAACGGGGAGGCGGTGGTGTCCGGACCCCCGTTGCCGACGAAGGCGTGGATGGTGGTGGTGCCGCCGGGCGTGGCCGGGTCCGGGTCGAACCGGACCACCTCCAGGTCGGAGTCGGACGGTCGGGCGGCGGCGGGTGCGGGCAGCGTGGAGGCTCCGGCCGCTTCCGAGCCGGAGCCGGTACCGGTACCGGTACCGGAAGCGGCCGTCCCCGCCCCGGGCTTGGCCGGTGCCGGCAGGGTGGAGGCGCCGGTCGTCACCGGCGCAGGCAGGATGGACGCCTCGGGCGTGCCCGTCGCGACGACCTCCACCGCGGGCCGGGGCTCGGGGCGCAGCAAGGCCCAGGACGGGTCGGTGGCCAGTACCGTCACCGCGCACCCCGCCGCCACGGCCGCGACCAGCCCGGCCCCGCCGAACCCCCTGCCTCCCGCGGCACGCCGGCCGTCGCCCAACAGGCCGGCACCCCGCAGACCACGTCCTCGCAGGCGACGGCCCCGCAGGCCACCGCCCGCCGCGACGTCACCTGCCGCGCCACCGTCCGGCACGTCGCCACCCCGTACCCCACCGCCACCGCCCTGAACGACGCTCCGCACGTCCCGGTGCTGCTGCTCCATCCCCGCTCACCCTGTCCTCGCGTCCCGGCCGCCCGCGCCGTTGCGGGCCGCGTCGGCACCAGGGTGGCGGAGTCGCCGCCGGAGCCCGGCGGCAACCCGCCCGGCGTCCGCTCGAACGGATGACGCGGCACGCCGCTCCGACCGGGTCGGCCGGCAACGGTGGTTGACGTGCTGTCAGGGTGCGAGGACCTGCCCCAGTCGGGTCGCGATCTGGTGCATCACCGGTACCAGCGAGGCGGCCCCGGCCTGCTCCTCCAGGGCCCGGATGCGGGCCTCCGGTCCGGAGACGGAGAGGGCGGTGGGCGTCGGCGCGCCGGGGACGGCGAGCGCGATGCACCGGACGCCGATCTCCTGCTCCTGGTCGTCGACCACGTAGCCGCGCTCGCGCGCCTCGGCGAGCTGGCGCATCAGCTCCTGCGGGTCGGTGACCGTGTACTCGGTGTGGGCGGGCAGGGGGTTGGGGCCGAGGACGGCGCGGGCCTCGTCCTCGGGCAGCTGGGCGAGCAGCGCCTTGCCGACGCCGGTGCAGTGCGGCTGCACCCGTCGGCCGACCTCGGTGAACATCCGCATCGAGCGGCGCGACTGCACCTGTCCGACGTACACCACCTCGCCGCCCTCCAGCACCGCCAGGTTGGCGGTCTCGCCGGTGGCCTCCATGAGCTCGGCCAGGTACGGGCGGGCCCAGCTGCCGAGCAGCCGGCCGGCGGTCTCGCCCAGGCGGATCAGTCGGGGGCCGAGGGTGTAGCGGCGCGCGGTGTCCTGGCGGACATAGCCCTGCTGGACGAGGGTACGAACCAGTCGGTGGATCGTCGGCATCGGGAGGCCGGAACTGGTGGAGAGTTCGCTGAGTGTGGCCACGCCTCCGGAGTCGGCCAGCGCCTCCAGGAGTTGGAAGGCGCGCTCGACGGACTGCACGCCGCCGCTCGCGCGCTCGGTGCCTGTCGTCGATGCTGGGTCGGGGGTCGCAGCCACCGGCGTTTCCTTCACTGTCGGGGGAGGAGTAGAGTCCCGGCGACCTCTTCAACAAACCGTTGAAATTCTGTATCGCGGAAACTAGTCTCCACTTTACAGAATCGAACTCGCCGACAGGCGGGTTCCGATCGAGGAAGTTCCCCGGGGAAGTTCCTACCGGAGCTCCCTTCGCCAGGCTCAACCGTCTTAGGAGTGTCCTGCTCATGGCCGCAGATCAAGGGCCCCTCGGCGCCTCCCCCGCCGCTCCGGTCGTCACTGTCGCCGGTCCGCGCGTCCACCGGGCGGAGGAGGTGCTCACTCCGGAGGCGATCGCCTTCGTCGCAGGGCTCCATCGCGCCTTCGAGGGGCGCCGGCAGGAGCTGCTGGCCGGGCGCAAGGCCCGCCGTGCCGAGATCGCCGCCGCCGGCACGCTGGACTTCCTCCCCGGGACCGCCGGGATCCGGGCCGCGGACTGGAAGGTCGCCGAGGCGCCGCGCGCCCTCCAGGACCGCCGGGTCGAGATCACCGGCCCGACCGACCGCAAGATGGTCGTCAACGCGCTCAACTCCGGGGCGCGGATCTGGCTCGCGGACTTCGAGGACGCCACCTCCCCGACCTGGGAGAACGTGGTCGGCGGCCAGGTCAACCTGATCGACGCCTTCGAGGGCCGGATCGACTTCACCAGCACGGCCGGCAAGGCCTACACCCTCAGGCCCGCCGCCGAGCTCGCCACCGTCGTCGTCCGCCCGCGCGGCTGGCACCTGGACGAGAACCACCTGCTGGTCGACGGCACCCCGGTGGCCGGTGCGTTCGTCGACTTCGGGCTCTACTTCTTCCACAACGCCGCCCGGCTGCTGGCCAGGGGCGCCGAGGACCCCAACTCCGGCCCGTACTTCTACCTGCCGAAGACCGAGAGCCACCTCGAAGCCCGCCTGTGGAACGACGTGTTCACCCACGCCCAGGCCGAACTCGGCATCCCGTACGGCACGATCCGGGCGACCGTGCTGATCGAGACCATCACGGCCGCGTTCGAGATGGACGAGATCCTCTACGAGCTGCGCGACCACGCGGCCGGCCTCAACGCCGGGCGTTGGGACTACCTGTTCTCGATCGTCAAGAACTTCCGCGACGCCGGCGAGCACTACATCCTGCCGGACCGCAACAGCGTCACCATGGCCTCGCCCTTCATGGCCGCCTACACCCGGCTGCTGGTGCAGACCTGCCACCGGCGCGGCGCCCACGCGATCGGGGGCATGGCCGCGTTCATCCCGAGCCGCCGCGACCCGGAGGTCAACGCCTCCGCGCTGGAGAAGGTCAAGGCCGACAAGGACCGCGAGGCCGGCAACGGCTTCGACGGCTCCTGGGTCGCCCACCCCGACCTGGTGCCGGTCGCCCGGGCCTCCTTCGACGTAGTGCTCGGCGAGCGGCCCCACCAGAAGGACAACCCCGGCCCGGCCGAGCCGGTGACCGCCGCCCAGCTGCTCGACATCGCGGGCGCCGGCGGCACCTGCACCCGTGCGGGGCTGCACAACGCCGTCCAGGTCGGGATCCGCTACATCGAGGCCTGGCTGCGCGGCCTCGGGGCCGTCGGCATCTTCAACATGATGGAGGACGCCGCCACCGCCGAGATCTCCCGCTCGCAGATCTGGCAGTGGATCCACAACGGGGTCGTGCTGTCCGACACCGGTGAGAAGACCACCGCCGAGCTGGTCCGCACCCTGGTCGCCGCGGAGCTGGCCGAACTCCTCGCCGAGCTGGGCGAGGAGGCCTACGGTGCCGGCCGCTGGCGCGAGGCCGCCGAGCTCTTCGAACAGGTCGCCCTGGCCGGGGAGTTCGTGGACTTCCTGACCCTCCCCGCGCTGCCCCTGCTGGGCTGATCCCCACCTACCCGCCGGTGCCACCGCTGCCGTCCGCCGGGACGCGGCACTCCGGCGGTCCACTGCTCCGTTCCGTACGGCGACGAATCCACCTGTCCTCTCGTCGCCGTACGGAACGGTCCGTTCCACGCAAGGAGTTCACCCATGGCGCGCATGTTCTTCAACGGCCAGGCGATGACCGGCGGCCCCTTCCACAGCAAGGTCGCCGACTCGCTGCTCGGGCCGGCCAGGACCGCCCCCGGCTACCGATTCTTCTCCATCGACCACAGCGGCGGGACGGACGTCTGCCCGGGGCTGCTGGCGGACCCGGAGGCGGGCACCGCGATCGAGGGCGAGCTGTACGACATCCCGCTGGAGCGACTGCGCGATGTCATCCTGCCGGGCGAGCCGCGCGAACTGGAACTGGGCGTGATCGAGTTGGAGGACGGCTCGGCCTGCCTGTCGATGCTGCTGGCCCGCGGAGAGGTCGAGCGCGGGGTGCACCGCGAGATCACCCACCACGGCGGCTGGCGCGCCTACCTCAGGACGATCGGGCGCGAGGCCTGACGTGCGGACGGCCCGTGCCGGCCGGGATGGATGACGGATGACAGCTGACAACTTTCATCATCTGTCATCCGTCATCCGTTCGCTGAAAGCTGTTCGCTGAAATCCGTCCGCTGAAGTCCGTTCGCCGAAAGCTCTCAGCCCCCCGCCGCGAGGTGCGGGCGCCCCGCCACGATCGCGTCGCCCAGCCGGCTGCGCCGGTACAGCACGCTGCGGCCGAGCCGGTTGCGCTCCAGCAGCCCGGCCGCCGCGAGCGCTCCCAGGTGCCGGCTGACCGCACCCGGGGTGACCCCGAGCCGGTGCGCCAGCTCCGTCGTGCTGGCCGGGGTCTCCAGCAGTGCCAGCAGCCTGGCCCTGGGGGCGCCGATCAGTCCGGCCAGCGGCCCGTCGGCCACCGCCCCTGCCCCGGCGCCGGCGGGCCCCAGGCCCTCGGCCATCGTCGCCTTGCCGCGCGCCGGGTAGCAGACCAGCGGCGGCCCCGCCTGGGTGACATCGGTCTGCGCCCCGAGCCCGAACAGCGTCGGGATCAGCACCAATCCGCGCCCGGCGACCTTCACCGTGGTGCCCACCGCCTTCACCGCCGGGTGCGGGTCGACGAGCCGCAGCACCCCGGCGTGCCAGCTCAGCCTGGCGTCGAGGTCCGCGAACAGCCCGTCCGCCCCGTGCTCCGAGAGCATCCGCCCCCGGTAGGCGATGTCCGCCTCCAGCACCGAGCGGGCGCGCGGCCACCAGGCGGGGGCGAGGCAGCGCGTCCAGTACGCGTCCAGCGCCTCGGCCGTCCGGGCGGCCAGCGCCGCCGGGTCGTCGATCAGCCCGGCCAGCACCGGCGGCAGCGGGCTGGGTTTCCCGCCGCCCCGGTAGGCCTCCAGCACGTCGGCCCGCACCACCTCCGGCGGGGTGGCCGCCAGCCGCGCCAACTCGGCCGAGAAGTCCGGACGGGGGCCGAGCGGACGCGGCGTGAGGAAGTCCGGCACGAAGCCGACCGGCGCGATCATCGACTCCAGCAGTGCGGTGTCCAGCGTCTCGTAGCGGTCCTGCCAGCCGGCGATCCACGGCTGCTGCTCCGGGTAGCGCAGGGGCCAGTGGCGGGCGCGCAGGCTCAACACCGCCTCCTGAAGGGCGGAGTAGCCGAACCAGGTGGCGGCGAGGTCGTCGACGCCCAGATGGAACTCGAACATTGACCGTAACGGTAAAAGAGTTCCGCCGCCGGGGGAAGCCCGCTGTCCTACTGCCATGACCTCTGCCGCGGTGCTTCCCTCCGCCGTCCGACGGCTGCTGCCGGCCGACCCCCTGCTGCGCAGGCTCGCCCTGATGAGCCTGGTGAACACCGTCGGCAACGGTCTGTTCGTGACCGTCGGCGTGTTGTTCCTGACCCGCTCCGTCGGCCTGACCCCGGGCCGGATCGCGCGCGGGCTGAGCGCGGCCGGCGTCTGCGGGGTGTTCGCCGGGCTGCCGATGGGCCGGCTCGCCGACCGGGTCGGCAGCAAGCGGCTGCTGATGGTGGTCGGGCCGCTGGAGGCGCTCGCCGTGCTCGGCTACGCCTTCGTGCACTCCTTCGCCGCCTTCGTCGCCCTGGCCTGTGCGGCCACGGTGCTGGAGCGCGGCGCGGCGGCGGTGCGCAGCGCCCTGATCGCCCGGACGCTGCCGGCCGAGAGTCAGGTGCGTTCACGGTCGCTGCTGCGCTCGGTGATGAACGCGGGGCTGGTGGTCGGGTCCGGCGGCGCGGCGCTGGCGCTGCAGTCCGACAGCTATGCCGGGTACGTCACCGTGATGGTCCTGGACGCCGCGAGCTTCCTGGGTGCGACGGCGCTGCTGGCCGGCCTCCCCGTCCGTGACCTGACGGTCGGCCGGGACGGTGCCCCGGAGGCCGCCGCGGGGCGGCGGACGGTGCTGCGCGACCGCCGTTACCTGCTGGTCACCGTGCTGCACGCGCTGCTGGAGCTCCAGCTCCCGGTGCTCACTGTGGGGATCCCGCTGTGGGTCGTGCTCGCGACGGACGCGCCGGCGGCGGTGGTGGCGGCGGTCAGCGTGGTCAACTGCCTGCTGGTGGTGGTGTTCCAGGTCCGGGCGAGCCGGGATGTGGACGGTGTTCCGTCGGCGGCCCGGGCCTGCGCCCGGGGCGGCCTGCTGCTGGCGGGTGGTTGCCTGCTCTACGCGGCGGCGCAGTCGGGCCCGGCCGCGGTCGCCACCGCGGCGATCCTGGTCGGCGCCCTGGTGCACAGCCTCGGCGAGCTGCTCACCTCGGCGGGCGGTTGGACGCTGAGCCTGGACCTGGCCGATCCGCGTTCCCACGGCGAGTACCAGGGCTTGTTCATGAGCGGCCAGGCGGCGGCCCACGTGATCGGCCCGCTGGTGATCAGCCTGACCGTGGTCGACCACGGCGTGGTCGGCTGGGCCGTCCTGGCCGGTGTGTTCGTCCTCGCGGGCGCCGCTCTCCCGGCCGCCGTCCGGCACGCGGAGCAACCGGCCGCCGCCCGCTGACCGCGAGCCCTGGTCAAACGGTCCGGGTCCGCGGCCCCGGTCCGCGGCCCTGTTCTGCGGCCCCGGTCAACGGTCCCCGGTCCACGGGCCCGGTCGAACGGGCCCCGATCCGCGGCCCCCGATCGTCCGGCCCGCTTCCCACGGGGGTGGGAGCGGGCCGGAGGCACGCCGCGGCGGCGCGGCCGGGCCCGGGGGGGGGGGGGCGGGGGGGGCCCCCCCCCCC
>NZ_JBHXEM010000125.1:0-25040 GCF_042724755.1 Kitasatospora sp. NPDC127067
TGCCCGGCCCGGCCCGCCGTCGGGGCGGATCAGTCGACGATCTCCATCTGGCCCATCATGCCCGCCAAGGAGTGCTCCAGCATGTGGCAGTGGTACATGTAGCGGCCGAGGTGGTCGGTGAAGGTCGCCTGGACCCGGACCGAAGTACCGGGCGGAAGCGGCACGGTGTCCTTCAGGCCGGCGTCACCGGGCAGCGGCGGCCGGCCGTCCCGGTCGAGCACCCGGAACTGCACGAGGTGCAGGTGGAAGGAGTGCTGGATCGGGCCGTACTTGGTGGCGCTGTCGCCGTTGGTGACCGTCCAGATCTCGGTGGCACCGCGGCGGATCCGCTGGTCGACCCGGTCCGGGTCGAAGGACAGGCCGTTGACCAGGCCGGTCGGCGTGCCGTTCAGGTCGAAGGAGAGCGTCAGCTCGCGGTGGACCGTGGCCGGCGGCAGCTCGGGCAGCGGCCGCAGGACGGCCGGCACACCGCCGCGGTCGCGCGCCCGGCGGTCCACCGCGAACTGCAGCACCGGCTCGACCCGGTCGTCGCCGGTGTACTGGCCCTGGTTGGTGAGCGCGGCCCTGCTGCCGACCGCCAGCCCGGAGAAGTCCACCACCAGGTCCACCCGCTCACCGGCGGCGAGCGGGAAGTCCGTCCCGGTCCGGTCGACCGGCGCGGGCAGCAGACCGCCGTCCGAGCCGATCTGGAGGACCGGCAGGGAGCCGAAGTTCAGCTTCAGGAACCGCAGGGTCGAGCTGTTCAGCAGGCGCAGGCGGTACCTGCGGGCGGCCACCGGGAAGTACGGCTTGGAGCGGCCGTTGACCAGGATCACGTCCCGCTTCGCCGGATCCCCGTGGACCAACTGGCCCGCGGCGTCGAACTCGGCGTCGCGGATCGCGATCGGCACGTCGTACTCGTCCTTCGGCAGGTCGTACCGGCGCTCGTCCTCGCCCTCGATCAGGTAGAAGGCGTGCAGACCGCGGTAGACGTGCTCGGCCTCCGTGTGGTGGCTGTGGTCGTGGTACCAGAGGGTGGCCCCGGGCTGCCGGTTCGGGTACTCGTAGCGGCGCTCGCCGCCCGGGTCGATCAGTTGCATCGGGTGGCCGTCGCTGTCGGCCGGGACGTGGCCGCCGTGCAGGTGCACGTTGACGGCCTCGGGCAGCCGGTTGCGGTAGGTGACCAGCACCCGGCGGCCCTCCCGGGCCCGGATCGTCGGGCCGACGAAGCTGCCGCCGTAGGTCAGGCAGCTGGTCCGGACGCCGGGGATCAGCTCCAGGTCGGCGGCCAGGACGTCGAGCCGGTAGACGTCGGTGTCGTCGGTCCGCGCCACCGGCCGCAGCGTCGGCGGCACCGGCATCCGCACGGAGAACGGCCCCTTGGGCGCCCCCCGGCCGATCCGTACGGGGGCCGGCGGGTCCCCGCCGGCCACGGCGCCCACCGGCAGGCCCACCCCGGTCACCGCCGCGATGCCCGCGAGGCCCAGGAATCTTCGTCTGTACACAGTGTCCTCCCCACGTCGGTCCCGATCCGTCCGCATTCGGTCGTCGCCGGTGCGTCAGGCGTAGGTCACGACCGCGCGGAAGCGGACCTCGCCGCGTTCGACCCGTTCGAGCGCCTCGGCGACCCGCTCCTTGGGGAAGGTCTCGATCAGCGGCGTGACGGCCCCGGACGCGACCAGGTCGAGGGCCTCGGTGAGCTGGTCGAGGCCGTTGTGGGTGGCGCCGATCACCTGCTGGCGCTGCGCCCAGAACGGGCTGGTGGGCGGGATCGTGAAGGAGTCGACCGGGTCGATGGTGGCGAGCACGATCCGGCCGTTCGGGCGCAGTCCCTGGAGGGTCTCGGTGGCGGCCCGGTAGGAGGTGCCGGTCACCAGGACCACGTCGGCGCCGCCGGCCGCCCGCAGCTGCTCGCCGTCGGCGACCACGTGGTCCGCGCCGAGCGTGCGGGCCAGCTCGTGCTTGTCCGGCGAGCGGGTGACGGCCACCGTCTCGAAGCCGGCGGCACGGGCGAACTGCACGGCGAGGTGGCCGAGTCCGCCGATCCCGAGGACGGCGACGCGCTCGCCCGGCTCGGGGTTCGCGGCGCGCAGCGCGCTCCACGCGGTGTATCCCGCGCACAGCACGGGCGCCGCGGCATCGTACGAGAGGGCGTCCGGCAGCAGCACCGTGCTGTCGGCCGACACCGCGACGTACTGCGCGTGACCGCCCTGCACGGTGAGGCCGCTCATCACCGACTCCGGGCAGTTCATCCCGGACTGCCCGGTGAGCGGGAGGTTGAGCCGGCAGTAGTCGCACCGGCCGCAGGTCGCCTGCACCCAGGTGGTGCCGACCCGGTCCCCGACCCGGCGGGTGGTCACTCCCGGACCGACCTCGACGACCTCCCCGGCGGCCTCGTGACCGACCACCACCGGGTCGAGCGGCGGGAAGGGGAAGACACCCTGGCTGACCCAGAGGTCGTTGTGGCAGACCCCGCAGGCGTGGACCCGGATCAGTACCTGACCCGGACCTGCCGTGGGGGTGGGGATCTCGCGCAGTTCCCAGCGCGCCTTGGCCTCGGGTACGACGGCTGCCCACATCGGACGGACCTCCCTTTCCGGTCAGCGGGTTCGCGGCGTGAGGCGGACCGGGAGGGTCTGCACGCCGTTCATGATGAAGGTGACCTGCGGCGCCAAGTCCCCGGTGGGGACGGCGAGTTCGATGTCCGGGAAGCGCCGGAACAGCGCGGCGAGCGCGATCTCGGCCTCCATCCGGGCCAGCGGCATGCCGATGCAGCGGTAGACGCCGTGGCCGAAGGAGAGGTGCTCCTTGTCCGGCCGGGCGGCGTCGAAGGCGTCCGCGCTGTCGCCGTGCACGGTGCGGTCGCGGCCCACCGCCGCGAAGTTGATCAGGACCGGGTCGCCCTTGGCGATGACGACGCCGCCGATCTCGATGTCCTCCACCGCGAAGCGGAAGGGCAGATGGGCGACCGGCGCCTCGACGCGCAGGGTCTCCTCGATCACGTCCGACCAGCTCACCGCGCCGCTGCGCAGCAGCGCCAGCTGGTCGGGGTGGGTGAGCAGGGCCCGGGTCGCGTTGGCGAGCAGGTTCATCACCGGCTCGGTCCCGGTGGCGAGCAGCAGGTGCAGGGTGCCGACCAGTTCGGAGTCGTTCAGCCGGGAGCCGTCCTCCTCCTGGGCCTGGACCAGGTCGCTGGTCAGGTCGTCCCCGGGGCTGCGGCGCTTGGCCTCGACGAACTCCTGCATCTCCCGGTGCCACTGCTCGACGTTGGCCGCCGACTCCTCGGGGGTGAGGGTGGTGTCGATGTTCGCCTCGCCGCCGCGCAGCATCTGCGCGCGGTCCTCGGCCGGCACTCCGAACAGGTCGCAGATCACCCGGGCGGGCATCGGGCGGGCGAAGCGGGCCTTGAGGTCCAGCACCTCGCCGGGTTCGCAGCGGTCCAGCTCGTCCAGCAGCTCGTCGACGGCCTTCTCGACCTCGGCCCGCATGGCCTCGACCCGACGCGGGGTGAAGGCCCCGGCGGTCAGCCGGCGCAGCCGGGTGTGGTCGGCGCCGTACCGGGTGGTGAGGTTGTCCATCAGCACCCAGCCGATGAGCGGGAAGTCCTCGCCGATCCTGCCCTCGGCGAAGGCCGTCCAGTGCTGGCGCGGGTCCTTGGACAGCCGGTGGTCGGTGAGGGCCTGGCGGGCGGTTTCGTGGTCGGTGATCGACCAGCCGAGCACGCCGCCGGGCAGTTCGATCCGGGCGACCGGGCCGTTCGCCCGGATCCGCGCGCCCTCGGCGTGGATGTCGTGTCCGGCGGGGTCGATGACGACGGGTTCGGGGATTGCCATGGGGATCCTCCGGGCGGTCGGTGGGAACGGCGGGCAGGGCATGCCGGACAGGGCCGCTCGGTGCGGCCCTGCCCGGTGGGGCGCCGGCTACAGGTAGAGGGTGTTGGGCCCGAGGCCGCAGGCGACCCGCCCGTAGAGTTCGAGGTTGGTGTTGGGGTGCAGGATGCCGTGCAGGTTGAGGGTCTGGACGTCCCGCTCGATGCGCTGGATCGGGACGGTGGTGTAGATCGAGGAGCCGCCGCTGGCGGTGTTGAGGATGTCCACCGCCTCCTTGGTGCGCGAGCAGACGGCACCGAGGTCGAGCCTGATCCGGGCCCGCTCCTCCAGGGTCCACTCCTCGCCGGTGGGGCCCTTGGTGTCGATCAGGCCGGCGGCGCGGTGGGCGTGGAACTCCACCTCGTCGATCCTGGTGATGGCATCGGCCACCTGGAGGTGGGTCACCGGGGCCTCGGCCTGGTTGGCGTACTCGGTGTAGCTGATCTTCCGGCCGGGGAGCCGCTCGAAGAACGCCTCCTTGGCGGCCTTGGCCAGCCCGAGCGCCGGCGCGGCCACCGTGGCGCACGCGGTGGGCATGAACGGGGCCCGGTAGATGGGCGATTCGGCGTTCGCCAGGGAGCGGTGCCGGCCCTGGAGCACCGGGACCATCGGCAGCACCCGCGGCTCGGGGACGAACAGGTCGGTGGCGACGGTGGTGACGCTGCCGGAGCCGCGCAGGCCGGTGGTGTGCCAGTCGTCGACGATCTCCAGGTCCGCCAGCGGGACGGCCACCATGATCGGCTGCGGCCCGTCCGGGGTCATCAGCACGGCCGCGTTGGTGTTCCAGGAGCTGTGCAGCGCACCCGAGTTGAACGTCCACTTGCCGTTCAGCAGCACGCCGCCCTCGACCGGCACGGCGACCGCGGTCGGGCTGAGGATGCCGCTCACGCGCACGCCCGGGTCGGCGAAGATCTCGTCCTGCACCTCGTCCGGGAACAGGCCGGCCATCCAGGAGCTGATGGCGTAGACCGCCATGACCCAGGCCGTGGAGCCGTCGCCGCGGGCCAGCTCGGCGATCACGTCCACCGCGGTGCGCATGTCGGATTCGTAGCCGCCGTAGCGGACCGGCACCCGGATCTGCAGCAGTCCGGAGTCCGTCAGCGCGGCCAGCGTCTCGTCGGACAGCCTGCGGTGCTCCTCGTGCCACAGCGCGTTCTTCTGCAGCAGCGGCACCAACTCGGCTGCACGGCTCACCAGTTCTTCCCTGGACGGGGATTCCTTGGCTGTCATCGGGGGCTCCTCCGAAGTGGGCGGCCCGCGCGGGACGGTTGGCCGTCCGGGCCGCGGTCGTTGATCGGCCCTGTCGAGGCTGGCAGCCGGGCGGGGTGCCCGCATCTCCCGGATTGCGGCGCGTCCGGAGCGTGTCCAGGCCACCATGGCGTCCAACGATCCATCGCAATCGGGAAGTTGTCACCCGTCGGGGGCCGGTGTGAGGCTGGCCGTCACCCGGCCGCCGTGATCGCGGCCGGGACCACCGGAGAAGGAGAGAGCCATGTCCGCCACTCCCCCGCCCAACTCCCCCGAAGCCGCCGCGCTGCGCGCCGTTCCGGAGCGGATCGTCGCGGCCTGGGCCGCCCAGGACGCCGACGGCTTCGCCGAGGTCTTCACCGAGGACGCGACGCTGATCCTGCCCGGGGACATCTATCTGACGAGCCGTCAGGCGATCCGCGCGTTCATGACCCAGGCCTTCGCCGGCCCGTTCAAGGGAACCCGGGTCACGGGCGAGCCGGTGTCGGTCCGCCCGCTGGCCGCGGACGTCGCCGTGCTGGTCACCCAGGGCGGCGTGCTGGCCCCCGGGGACACCGAGGTGACGGCCGAGCGGGCGATCCGCGCGACCTGGGTGCTGGCCCGCCAGGGCTCCGACTGGCGGATCGCCTCGTACCAGAACACGCCCATCGCCGCCTGAGACCCGGCGGGCCGGTCCCGGCCCGCGCTGCCCGCACCTCCGATCCGAGCGTCCACTGAGAGGACCCGGCATGCGCCCCTTCCGTATCGACATCCCGCAGGAAGCCCTCGACGACCTGGACCGCCGGCTCGCGGCGACCCGCTGGCCCGGCGAACTGCCGGGCGTGGGCTGGCAGCGCGGGGTTCCGCTCGGCTACCTGAAGGAGCTGGCCGAGTACTGGCGCACCGGCTTCGACTGGCGCAAGGCCGAGGAGCAGCTCAACGCGTTCCCGCAGTTCCTGACCGAGATCGACGGCGTGGACATCCACTTCCTGCACGTGCGCTCGCCGGAGCCGGATGCCACGCCGTTGATCATCACCCACGGCTGGCCCGGCTCGGTGGTCGAGTTCCTGGACGTGATCGGGCCGTTGACCGACCCGCGGGCGCACGGCGGCGATCCGGCCGACGCGTTCCACGTGGTCATCCCCTCGCTGCCCGGCTACGGCTTCTCCGGCCGCCCCCGGGAGACGGGCTGGGACACCGCCCGGATCGGCCGGGCCTGGGCCGAGCTGATGCACCGCCTCGACTACGACCGGTACCTCGTCCAGGGCGGCGACTGGGGCATGCCGGTCTCCCTCCAGCTCGGCCTGGCCGATCCGGCGCACGTCGCCGGCGTCCACCTCAACATGCTCGCCACCTTCCCGCCGCAGGACCCGGCCGAGTTCGCGAACCTGGACGGGGCGGACCTGGCCCGGCTGGAGTTCGCCGCGCACTTCGAGCAGGACGGGGCCGGCTGGCGGAAGATCCAGTCCACCCGGCCGCAGACCGTCGGCTACGGCCTGACCGACTCGCCGGTTGGCCAACTCGCCTGGATCGTGGAGAAGTTCAAGGAGTGGACGGCCGCGGAGACGGCGCCGGAGGACGCGGTGGCCCGCGACCGGCTGCTGACCAACGCGGCGATCTACTGGTTCACCGCCTCCGCCGCCTCCAGCGCCCAGCTCTACTACGAGTCCAACCGGCTGGACACCGACTTCATCCGTACCTGGGCCGGCCCGTGGCCGCTCGCCGCGCCGGTCGGGGTGGCCGTCTTCCCGCAGGACGCCGTCCGGCCGATCCGCCGCTGGGCCGAGCAGATCCTCCCGACCCTCGCCCACTGGTCCGAGTTCGAGCGCGGCGGGCACTTCGCCGCGCTGGAGGAGCCCGAGCTGTTCGTCGGCGACGTCCGGGCGTTCGCGCGCCGGGTGCGCTGACCGCCGGCACCTCCACGAGACCGCCGGCGCCCCTGCGGGACGACCGGGGAACCCGATCCGCCCTCCCTCCCCACCCAGGTTTCACCCAGGCCCGGAGTCGAGCAACGACACCGGACGGAAAAGGAGTCGATTTGTCCTTCATCCTGAAGACCCGCGACATTGGGCGGCGCGGCCGCCGCAGACCCGGCTGGCTGGCGCTGACGGCGCTGGCCGCCGCCTCGCTGGCGATCGGGCCCGGCATGGCCGCCCCGGAGCGGGCCGCCGCGGGCCCGGAGGCCGCCGCGGAAGGCCACGGCCGCCCGGTCCACGCACAGGACTGGCCCCTCTCCAACGGGGATCTGACCAACACCAGGGACGTCACCCGGACGCCGATCAACTCCCACAACGTCAAGAACCTCAAGGTGAAGTGGCGGCTCCCGCTGGAGGGCAACCCGACCTTCGCCGGCATCATGGCCTCCAATCCGGTCGTGGTGGGCGACACGGTCTACCTGATCAGTCTCAACTCCGACGTCACCGCGGTGGACAAGGAGACCGGGAAGGTCCGCTGGAAGCGCGTCTTCAACAGCCCCTCGGTCGGGCCGAACGGCGTGGCCTACGCGCGCGGCCTGCTCTTCGGCACCACGTTCACCGGCGTCTTCGCCCTCGACCCGGCGACCGGCCGGACCGTCTGGTCGCGGGAACTGATCGCCTCCGGCGAGGGCGGCATCGACGTCGCTCCCCAGGTGTACGAGGACACCGTCGTGGTCAGCACCGTCCCCAACACCTTCGGCAAGTACGTGCCGGGCGCCATGGGGACCATCTTCGCGCTGGACACCGCCACCGGGAAGCCGCGCTGGAGCTTCAACACGGTCAAGGACGGCGACCTCTGGGGCCACCCGGAGATCAACAGCGGCGGCGGGACCTGGTACGCGCCGGCCCTCGACGAGCACGGACGGCTCTTCGTCTCCGTCGCCAACCCCGCCCCGCTGCCCGGCACCCCCGAGTACCCCAACGGCAGCAGCCGACCGGGCCCCAACCTCTACACCAACTGCCTGCTGGCACTCGACAGCAGGACCGGGAAGCTGCTCTGGTACCAGCAGGCCGCACCGCACGACCTGCGGGACTACGACCTCCAGGAACCCCCGATCGTGACCACCACCAAGGTCCGCGGGGTGCCCACCGAGGTCGTGGTGACGGCGGGCAAGATGGGCAAGGTCTTCGCCTACCGGGCCGACGACGGAACTCCGCTGTGGACCCTGCCGGTCGGCACCCACCTGAACGACGAGGGCCCGCTGCCGGACACCCCGGTCACCGTCCTGCCCGGCATCATCGGCGGCATCGAGACGCCGATGGCACTCTCCCGCGGGCGGCTCTTCGTTCCCTGGGTCGACAACCCGAGCAAGCTCGGCGCCACCGGCGGGCTGGAACTGCCCGACAACGCCGCGGGCCGGGGCGGTCTCACCGCCGCCGACGTGGCGACCGGCAAGGTGCTCTGGCAGCGGGACCTGCCGCAGATGGCGCTCGGTGCCGCCACGGTGGCCAACGACGTGGTCTTCACCTCCACCTTCGACGGCCAGGTCTACGGGTTCGACACCGCCACCGGCGCGACCCTGTGGACGGCCAGGACACCGGCCGGCATCATCTCCTTCCCGGCGGTGAGCGGCAACCTGCTCCTGGTCGGTGCGGGCGCCCCGGGGCTCTCGACCAACCCCTCGTTCGAGCTGGTCGCCTACTCGCTCTGACCACGTCCCGCGTACCGCCCCGCTTCTCCCACCGCTCCTGACACGACGGCCACCGGCCCGGCGTCCCCCGCCGCGCCGGTGGCCGTCGTGCGTGCGTTCCGCCGCGCGCCGGAGCGGCATGCGGCGCGCCCCCCGCCCCGGGCGGCACGACAGAAGATCTCCCGAAAATTCTGCCGTCCGATGTCGATCCGCGGCGCTCGGCTTCGTCTACCAAGTGCCGGGCCTGGACCCCGGCGGTCGGGGCCCCGGTGCCTCGACACGGTCGCGGCCGCCGGGGAAGGAGTGGACGCCCTCCCCGGCGGCCGTCGGCTCACACCACGACGGGGAAGGGAGCCCGCCAGGAACTACCGAGAGTGACTGCGAGGCGGCAGTCCGGACTCCGGCCCACCCGTGGACGACATCCGCGCAGGGCCCGTCACCGGTGCGCGGGAGTGCCCGGGACTTCTCGTGTCGTGCGGTGCCCAGCCGGCCCCACGACCCCGATCCGGCCCGCTTCCCACGGCCCTCAGATACCGCCTGACCTGCGCATTCATTGCCCATGCCGAAAATCACACGGCCAACGGCGAGCGCTCGGGCGGTTCTTGACCATGCTTCGTGGACGCTGCTACACATCGACCCGTCGCCGACCGAACAGGGGCGGCGGATCTTCTGTGGGCACGACCGTGGAGGAACCGTGGTGCAATCACCCACCGTACTGGCCGACGGGCTGGACTTCCCGACCAGCCTCACCTTCGACAACGCGGGCCAGGTG
This sequence comes from Kitasatospora sp. NPDC127067, assembly GCF_042724755.1. NCBI lineage: Bacteria > Bacillati > Actinomycetota > Actinomycetes > Kitasatosporales > Streptomycetaceae > Kitasatospora > Kitasatospora sp. NPDC127067. The sequence goes on from NZ_JBHXEM010000125.1 coordinate 9,455, forward strand.
TATCTGGCCGAGTCCGGGCTGCCCTTCGGGGGCGCCGCCCCCGGCGGCCGGATCTGGCGTCTGGGCCCGGGAACCGACTCCTCGTCACGCACCCTGATCGCCGACGGCCTGGCCGCCCCGGTGACCGGACTGCTCTGGCACCAGGACCACCTGTACGTCTCCGAGGGCGGGGCCGGCCGGATCACCCGGATCGGCCCGGACGGGCAGCGGACCGTCATCGTCGACGGCATGCCGGGGCCCGGCAACTACCACATCGACATGGCCGTGGCCGGCCGGGACGGGAAGCTGTACTTCGCCCAGGGCGCGATGTCCAACCTGGGGATCATCGGGCTGGACGCCTACGAACTCGGCTGGCTGGGACGGCTTCCGCACTCGTACGACATCCCCGGCCTCGACATCGAGCTCACCGGCTTCAACGTGACCACGGACGACCCGCTGGCCGGCCGGCCCGGCGCCCGGACCACCACCGGCGCGTTCGTCCCGTTCGGCACCGCGACCCAGCCGGGGCAGCGGATACCGGCCGGGCTGCCGTGCAGCGCGGCCGTGCTGCGCTGCGACCTCGACGGCGGCAACCTGGAGCTGGTGGCCTGGGGCATGCGCAACGCCTTCGGCCTGGGCTTCCTGCCGGACGGCCGGCTGCTGGCGGTCGACCAGGGCGCCGACGACCGCGGCAGCCGGCCGATCGGCAACGCCCCCGACCTGCTGTTCGAGGTGCGCGAGGGCGCCTGGTACGGCTGGCCGGACTTCATCGGCGGCATCCCGGTGACGGACCCGGCGTTCAAGCCCACCCGCGGCCCGCAGCCGACCTTCCTGCTGGCCAACCACGGCGAACTCCCGCCGCCCGAGCGCCCGGTGCTCGACTTCGAGTCGCACGTCGCGGCCACCAAGTTCGCCGTGGCGCCCCCGCGCTCCCCGCTGGCCGGACAGCTGGTGGTCACGCTGTTCGGGGACGAGGCGCCGATGACCCTGCCGCCGGGCGGCCCCCAGCTCGGGCGCGACCTGCTGCTGGTCGACCCGACCGACTGGTCCACCCGGGGCCTGCCGTCCGGTCCCGAGCTGCACCGGCCGATCGATGTCGGCTTCGCGCCGGGCGACGACGCGCTGCTGATCCTGGACTTCGGTGAGTTCGAGATGACCGACCACGGCGTCGAGTCCCGGCGGGGCACCGGCCGGCTCTGGCGCTGGGCGGGCTGGGACCAGTCCTAGGGCGTGTCTGACAGACACGCCCTGGAACGCGTCATCTCCTCCTCACCGAAAGGGAGTCGCACCATGGCAGGCAGGACCGGACTTTGGCTGGTCGGCGGCAGGGGGTCGGTGGCCACCACGGCCGTCTGCGGCCTCGCCGCCTTGCGGGCCGGGCTCGTCCCCGCGACCGGCAGCGTCAGCGAGCGGCTCGACCTCGATCCGGGCGTCTTCCCCGGCTGGTCCGAGCTGGTCACCGGCGGCCACGACCTCGTCCCCACCCCGCTGGGCAAGCGGGCGGAGGAACTCGCCGCCGCGGGTGTGCTGCCCGGTCGGCTCCCGGCGGCGGTCGCCGAGGAACTCGCGGCCGCCGACCGGGAGATCCGCCGCGGCCACGACCCGGACGACGACGCCCCGGCCACCCAGGCCGAGGCGGCGGACCGGCTCGCCGCCGACCTCGCGGACTTCCGGCGCTCCCACGGCCTGGAGCGGGTCGTGGTGGTCAACGTCTCCTCCACCGAGCCCCCGCTCCGGCCGCTGCCCGAACACGCCGACCTGGCCGCCCTGGACCGCGCCCTCGCCCAGGAGGGGCGCCGGGTGCTCGGCCCGGCCGCCCTCTCCGCGTACGCCGCGTTCTCGGCCGGCTGCCCGTACGTCGACTTCACCCCGTCGCCCGGCCTGCGCATCCCGGCGGTCACCGAGCTGGCCGACCGGCACGGCCTGCCGTACGCGGGCTGCGACGGCAAGACCGGCGAGACCCTGCTGCGCAGCGTGCTGGCACCGATGTTCCTCGCCCGCGGGCTGCGGGTGCGGTCCTGGTCGGGGACCAACCTGCTCGGCGGCGGGGACGGCGCCAACCTCGGGGTGGCGGGCCGCGCGCAGGGCAAGCTGGAGTCCAAGACCCGCGGTCTGGCCGCGCTGCTCGGCGGGGAGGTCACCGCCCCGCTGCACATCGACCACGTCCCCGACCTCGGCGAACGCAAGGTCGCCTGGGACCACGTCTCCTTCGAGGGCTTCCTCGGCACCTCGATGAGCCTGCAGCTCAGCTGGGACGGCTACGACTCGGCGCTGGCCGCGCCGCTGGTCCTCGACCTCGCCCGGCTGGTGGCCGGTGCGCACGCGGCCGGGGAGTCCGGGCCGCTCGGCGCGCTGGCCTTCTTCTTCAAGGACCCGCTCGGCAGCGACGAGCACCGGCTCGCCCAGCAGGAACAGGACCTGGTGTCCTGGGTGCGGCGGATCGAGGTGGCCCGATGAGGGTCGCCCTGCGTCCGTGGCTCGACCTGGTCCGGGCACCGGCGGCGCTCACCGTCCTCGGGGACACCGTCGCCGGCGCGGTCGCCGCGGGCCGTCCGCTGCGCGGCCGGCGGCTGGCCCTGCCGCTCGCCTCCGTCGCCCTGTACTGGTCGGGGATGGCGCTGAACGACTGGGCGGACCGGGCGGTCGACGCGCTGGAGCGCCCCGAGCGCCCCGTCCCGTCCGGCCGGATCACGCCCGGGGCCGCGCTCGCCGCGGCGGCCGGGCTCGGCGCCACCGGGCTGGCGCTGGCCGGTCTCGCGGGCGGGGCCGACGCGCTGCGCATCGCCGTTCCGCTCACCGCGGCGGTGTGGGCGTACGACACCGTGCTGAAGCCGACCCCCGCCGCCCCGCTGGGCATGGCGGCCTGCCGCGGCCTGGACGTCCTGCTCGGCGCCGGATCCGGGCACTGGCGGGCGGCCGGCGTCCCGGCGCTGGCGCTGGCCACCCACACTCTGGGCGTGACCGCGCTGTCCCGCGGCGAGGTCCACGGCGGCCGCTCCGCCGATGCCCGGCTGGCGGTGGCCGCCACCGCGGTCACCGCCCTGCTGGCCGGCACGGGCCGGGCCGCCTCGGCCCGGCACCGCACGGCCGGGGCGCTCTGCGCACTGGGGTACGCGGCCACCACCGGCGCCGCCCAGCTCGCCGCCGGCCCGGCACGCTCCACCGGACGGACCGCGGACGGCACGGCGGGCGGCACGGCGGGCGGCACGGCGGCGGCGGTCCGGACCGCGACGGTGGCCGGGATCCACGGCATGGTGCCGCTGCAGGCCGGGCTGGCCGCACGGCTGGGCTCGCTGCCGGCCGCCGCGCTGGTGCTGGGCGCCCTTCCGCTGGCCCGCCGGCTGTCCACCCGCAGGAGCCCGACGTGAGCGCGATCGCCGTCGGGTACGGCACCAACGGCTTCGCCAACCACCGGCTCGCCGACGCGATCCGGGTCATCGCCGACCTGGGCTACACCTCGGTCGCCCTCACCCTCGACCACCACCACCTCGATCCCTTAGGCCCGGACCTGGCCCGGGAGACCGACCGGCTGGCGGCGCTGCTCTCCGCCGCGGGCCTGCGCTGCGTGGTCGAGACCGGCGCGCGCTTCCTGCTCGACCCGTACCGCAAGCACCACCCCACGCTGGTGTCCGGGGACGCCGGGCCGAGGATCGACTTCCTGCTCCGCGCCGTCCGGATCGCCGAGTCGCTCGGCGCCGACTGCGTGTCCTTCTGGTCCGGCGTGAGCGAGCCCGGGGTGGACGCACGGACCAACCGCGCACGGCTGGTCGAGCACCTCGGCCCGGTCCTGGCCGAGGCGCAGCGCCGCGCCGTGCGGCTCGGCCTGGAGCCCGAGCCCGGCATGGTCGTCCAGCACCTCGACCAGGCGCTCGACCTGCGCCGCGAGCTCGGCGAGCCCGACGCCCTCGGCATCACCCTCGACGTCGGGCACTGCGTGGCCGTGGAGCCGGTGGACGCCGCGCAGTGCGTCCGGCGCGCGGCCGGGCTGCTGGTCAACGTCCAGCTGGACGACATGCTTCCGGGCGTCCACGAGCACCTGGAGTTCGGGCAGGGGCGACTCGATCTCGCCGCGACGCTGGCCGCCCTCGACGGGATCGGCTACACCGGCGTCGCGGCGGTCGAACTGCCCCGGCACAGCCATGCCGCACCGACCACCGCACGAACGGCCCTGGCGGCGATACGCCGGGCCCAGGAGACCGTTTCCGTTCCGCCGGCGCACACGGGTGCGCCGGCGTCGTCCACGATCGGAGACCGCCCATCATGACCGACACCGAGAAACACCGCTGGCTCGAAACCAGCGTCTACGGCGGGAGCCGGCCGGCCCTGTCGCCGGACCCGCAGGAGGACTGGCTGGCCTGCGCCGAGCGCCGGGTCCGCGAGTGGCCGGGCACGATCCACCAGGAGTTCCCGCTGGCCGGCCGGATGGTCGGGCGCGGGCCGGTGCGGCCGGACGCCGACCCGCAGGGGCTGGTGCACGGCACGGTCGACGACCGGGCCCGGGCCCGGCTGCTCGCGGTGCTGGCCGGGGCCCTGCCCGGGGCGGTCCTGGCGGCCGAGGTCGAGAAGCTCTACCGGCACGGCGACGCCGCCGAGCGGCGCGGGGTGCTGCGCGCGCTGCCGGATCTGCCGGACGGCGTGCGCCGGCTCGGCCTGCAGCTGGTCGCCGACGGCCTGCGCACCAACGATCCGCGGCTGGTCGCGGCGGCGATGGGCCCCTTCGCGGCGCGGCACCTGGAGCAGGACCAGTGGCGCCACGGCGTGCTGAAGTGCCTGTTCACCGAGGTGCCGCTGGGCGCCGTGGCGGAGCTGGTCGCCCGCACCGACGCCGAGCTGCTGCGGATGGCCCGCGACCTGGCCGAGGAACGGCGGGCGGCCGGCCGGGAGATCGGCTCCGACCTGCGCGTGCTGCTCGGCATGAGCGTCCTGCTGGCCCTCGTCCCGCCGCGACCGCAGGAGGCCTGGTCATGAGGATCTTCGACCCGCACATCCACATGACCTCGCGCACCACCGACGACTACCGGGCCATGCGGACGGCCGGTGTCCGGGCGGTGGTCGAGCCGGCCTTCTGGCTCGGCCAGCCCCGTACCAACCCGGGGTCCTTCACCGACTACTTCGACGGCCTGCTCGGCTGGGAGCGGTTCCGGGCCTCCCGGTTCGGGATCAGCCACAACTGCGCGCTCGCCCTGAACCCCAAGGAGGCCAACGACCCCCGCTGCGTCGAGGTGCTGGACGTCCTGCCGCGCTACCTCGGCAAGGACGGCGTGGTCGCGGTCGGCGAGATCGGCTACGACTCGATGACCAGGGCCGAGGACGAGGTGTTCGCCCGTCAGCTGGAGCTGGCCGTCGACCACGGGCTGCCGGTCCTGGTCCACACCCCGCACCGGGACAAGCACGCCGGCACCCGCCGCACCCTGGACGTGGTCCGCGAGTCCGGCATCGCCCCGGGCGCCGTCCTGGTGGACCACCTCAACGAGGTCACGGTGGCGACGGTCGCCGACTCCGGCTGCTGGATGGGCTTCTCGATCTACCCGGACACCAAGATGGACGAGCACCGGATGGTCGCCGTCCTGCAGGAGTACGGAACCCACCGGATCCTCGTCAACTCGGCCGCCGACTGGGGGAATTCGGACCCCCTCAAGACGCACAAGGTGGGCCGGGCCATGCTGGCGGCCGGCTTCACCGCGGCGGACGTGGACACCGTGCTCTGGCGCAACCCCGTCGAGTTCTACGGCCGCAGCGGGCGGCTGGTCCTCGACGAGGGGCTCCAGGACGACGCCGACGGCGCCTCCTTCGCGGGCAACTCGGTACTCCGGGGCGGATCGTGAACCGGCTCTGCTACTCCACCAACGTCCATCCGGCCGAGGACCTGCCCGGCATCCTCCGGCAGCTCGACACCTGCGCAGTTCCGATCCGCGAGCGCACCGGCTTCGACCGGCTCGGGCTGGGCCTGTGGCTGGCCGCCGACGCCGCCTCCGCACTGGCCGCCGACCCGTCCCTGCTCCGCCGGCTGCGGGTCGAACTGGACGCCCGGGACCTGTCCGTACTCGCCCTGAACGCCTTCCCCTACGGCGGCTTCCACCAGCGGGTGGTCAAGCACGCGGTGTACCGGCCGGACTGGACCGAACCCGCCCGCGCCGCCTACACCGCCGACTGCGCCACCGTGCTGGCCGGCCTGCTGCCCGACGACGCCGAGGGCGGCAGCATCTCCACGCTGCCGCTGGCCTGGCGCAGTCCGTGGTCCCCCGCCGCGGACCGGGCCGCCGAGCAGGCGCTGCGCCGGACGGCGGCGGCGCTGCGCACGGTCTCGGCGCGGGCGGGCCGGCCGATCCGGCTCGCCGTCGAGCCGGAACCGGGCTGCGTGCTGGACACCGTCGAGGACGCCGTCGGCTGGCTCGCCACCCGCGCGGACCTCGAATTCGTCGGCCTCTGCCTGGACACCTGTCACCTGGCGGTCTCCTTCGCCGACCCGGAGCGGACGGTGGCCGCCGTCGAACGGGCCGGCCTGCGGGTGGTCAGGATCCAGGCCTCGGCCGCCCTGCACGTGGACGACCCGAACGACCCGGCGGCCCGCCGGCTGCTCGCCGACTATGCCGAACCCCGCTACCTCCACCAGGTGCGGGAGTCGGACGGCTCCGGCCGGGTACTCACGGCCGACGACCTGCCGGAGGCGCTGGAGCGGCTGCCCGGCCGGTGGCCCTGGCGGGTGCACTTCCACGTGCCGCTGCACGCCCCGCCCCCCGCGCCGCTGCGCGCCACCACCGATGTGCTCCGCCGGGCGGTGGCGGCCGTGCGGGAGCGGACGGTGATCGAGGTCGAGACCTACACCTGGCCGGTGCTGCCCGGGCGACCGGCCGACGCCCCCGTGGACATCCCGGCCGGGATTGCCGCCGAACTCACCTGGGCCGAGCGCGAACTGATCGGTGAAAGGGCGGACCGTTGAAACCCGTGGTCCTGCTGGACGTGGTCGGCCTGACCCCGCGCCTGCTGCCGTACATGCCCAACCTCACCCGGCTCGCCGAGCGCGGCGGGTCCGCCCCGCTGCGCACGGTGCTGCCCGCCGTCACCTGCAGCGTGCAGTCCACGCTGCTCACCGGCCGGCTGCCCGCCGAGCACGGCGTCGTCGGCAACGGCTGGTACTTCCGCGAGCTCGGGGAGATCCACCTCTGGCGCCAGCACAACCGGCTGGTCCGGGCACCGAAGGTGTGGGACACCGCGCGCTCCCGGCATCCCGGCTACCGGGTGGCCAACGTCTGCTGGTGGTACGCCATGGGCGCCACCACCGACCTGCTGGTCACGCCGCGCCCGGTCTACCACGCCGACGGCCGCAAGTCGCCCGACTGCTACACCCGGCCGGCGGCGCTGCGCGACGAACTCACCGCCGAGCTGGGGCCCTTCCCGCTCTTCCAGTACTGGGGCCCGACGGCCGGGATCGCCTCCAGCCGCTGGATCGTCTCGGCGGCCCGCCGGATCCTCGCCGCCGAGCGGCCCGACCTGCTGCTGGTCTACGTCCCGCACCTGGACTACGACCTCCAGCGCTTCGGGCCCGACGCGCCGCAGGCCGTGGCCGCGGCCCGGGCGGTGGACGCCGAGCTGGCACCGCTGCTGGAGCAGGCGGAGCAGTCCGGCGCGACCGTGGTCGCGCTCGGCGAGTACGGCATCACCCCGGTCCGCCGCCCGGTGGACATCAACCGCGAACTGCGCCGGGAGGGCCTGCTGGAGGTGTACACCCAGGCCGGGATGGAGTACCTGGACCCGTGGGCCTCCCGGGCCTTCGCCGTCGCCGACCACCAGATCGCCCACGTGTACGTCCCCGACGAGGCGGACCTGCCCAAGGTGCGCGACCAGTTGCTCCGGCTGCCCGGCGTGGCCGAGGTGCTGGACCGCGCGGACCAGGCCCGCCACGGCCTCGACCACCCCCGGTCCGGCGAACTGGTGGCGGTGGCCGACCCCGACGCCTGGTTCACCTACTACTACTGGCTGGACGACGCGCGGGCCCCCGACTTCGCGCGGTCCGTCGAGATCCACCGCAAGCCCGGCTACGACCCGGCCGAGCTGTTCTTCGACCCGGCGGACCCGCTGGCCAGGGCCCGGGCCGCGCTCGGCCTGGCCCGCAAGAAGCTCGGCCTGCGCCACACCATGAACGTGGTGCCGCTGGACCCCTCCTGGGTCCGCGGTTCGCACGGCCGCCTGCCGGACTCGCCCGCCGACGGCCCGGTGCTGATCTGCTCCGACCCGGCCTGGCGGCCCGTCCTCGACGCGGCCGGCGCGATCGGCGCCACCGACGTCCCCGAGCTGCTGCTGGGACTCCAGGGCCTGGGCCGCTGACGAGCGGCCGTCACCGGTCGTTCAGCGCTTCGGCCCGGGTCTCCAGGTAGCGGCGCTCGGGGATGCTGCCGGTGCGCCGGGCGGCCTCCCGGAAGCTGTTCCGGGCGGCCTCCCGGTCGCCGTTCATCTCCAGCAGGTGGGCGCGGACCGCGGCGAGCCGGTGGTGGTCCGCTAGCCGGCCGTCGGCCTCCAGGGTCGCGAGCAGTTCGAGCCCGGCCGCCGGGCCGAGGGCCATCGCGCGGGCAACGGCGTGGTTGAGCGTCACCATCGGGCCGGGGGCCATCTGCTCCAGCACCTCGTACAGGGCCATGATCTGCGGCCAGTCGGTGTCCTCGGCGTGCACGGCCTCGCCGTGCACGGCCGCGATGGCCGCCTGCACCTGGTACGGCCCCGCCACCATCCGCGGGAGGGTCTCGGCTATCAGCGCCAGCCCCTCCTTGAGCGCGGACTGGTCCCAGGCCGAGCGGTCCTGTTCGGCGAGCGGGACGAGGCTGCCGTCGGGCCGGGTGCGGGCCGGCCGGCGCGCGTCGGTCAGCAGCATCAGCGCCAGCAGGCCCGCCGCCTCGCCCTCCTCGGGCAGCAGCCGGTGCAGCTCACGGGTGAGGCGGATGGCCTCGCGCGCCAGCTCGGGCTGCAGGAGGTCGGGGCCGCTGGTGGTGGTGTAGCCCTCGTTGAAGATCAGGTAGAGCACCTGGAGCACGACCCCCAGCCGCTCCTTGCGCTCGCTCTGCGGGGGCATCCGGAACGACGACCCGGTGGACTTGATCCGCTGCTTGGCCCGGCTGATCCGCTGGGCCATGGTCGCCTCGGGGACCAGGAAGGCGTGCGCGATCTGCGCGGTGGTCAGACCCCCGACGGCCCGGAGGGTGAGCGCGACCTGCGAGCCGGGTGTGAGCGAGGGGTGGCAGCACAGGAACAGCAGGGTGAGCACGTCGTCCTGCTCGGCCGCCTTGGGCTCCTCGCCCGGCCCGGGCGTCACCGTCTCGTCGGCCGGGGTGAGCGCGGCGACGGTGGCCTCGCGGCGCTGGCGGGCCTGCTCGCTGCGCAGCCCGTCGATCACCCGGCGGGCGGCCACGGTGATCAGCCAGGCCCGGGGGTTGCCGGGGACCCCCTGTTCGGGCCACTGGACGGCGGCTGCCAGCAGGGCGTCCTGGACGGCGTCCTCGCAGGCGTCGAAGTGCCCGTAGCGGCGGACGACCGCGCCGAGGACCTGCGGTGCGAGCGATCGGAGCAGGTCCTCGACCCGGACGTCGTGGTTCATCGGCTCAGCTCTCCGTATCGGCTTCGAAGACGACCTGACGGACCTCGATGCCGGTGTAGCGGGCGTCGGGGATCAGGCCGGCCAGTTCGATCGCGCGTTCCTTGGACGCACAGTCGACCAGGTAGTACCCGGCCAGGAACTCCTGGGCGGCCAGGTAGGGGCCGTCGGTGACGGCGGGCCGGCCTTCGCGGACCCGGACCGTGGCACTGCCGGACGGATCGGCGAGGGCCTGGGTCATCACCATCTCGCCGGAGTCGAGGATCTTCTGCTCGAACGTGGCGTGTCCGGAGAAGACCTCGTTGCGCTCCCGTTCCGACAGGCCGTCCCAGACGGCCGGGTTCATGTGGATCAACAGCATGTACTTCATCTCATCATTCCTTGGTCCCTCGCGCGGCGGGTCGATCTCTGCACCTGAGACGTCGCCGCGGGCGGCCCGCACTCGACATCCAAGCCGAGATCGCGTCCCTTCGCCCGAGTTTCCGCCGGAGATGTCGAGACCGTACCGGCTGGTCCGACGTACCGGGTGTGACGGCACCCGCGGACGCCGAGTGCCCCGAAAAATCCGGAAGGACCCCGTGATGAGTGACACCACACCCCCCGGCGAGCCCGCGCCCCGGGCCGGACGGCGGGAATGGATCGGGCTGGCCGTCCTCGCCATGCCCGCCCTGCTGGTCTCGATCGACGTCTTCGTGATGCTGCTGGCCCTGCCCAGCCTGTCGGACTCCCTCCACGCCAGCGGCGTGCAACAGCTGTGGATCACCGACATCTACCCGTTCATGCTCGCCGGCCTGCTCGTCACCATGGGGTCGCTCGGCGACCGCATCGGACGGCGCCGGCTCCTGCTGATCGGCGCCGGCGCGTTCGGCCTCGCCTCGATCGCCTCCGCGTACGCCGTCAACCCCACCATGCTGATCGCGGCACGCGCCCTGCTCGGCATCGCCGGCGCCACCCTCGCGCCCGGCACCCTCTCGCTGATCACCACCATGTTCCAGGACCCCAAGCAGCGCGGTGCCGCCTTCGGCATCTGGGGCGCGTGCTTCTCGGCCGGCGCCGTCATCGGCCCGATCATCGGCGGCGTCCTGCTCGCCCACTTCTGGTGGGGCTCGGCCTTCCTGATCGGCGTCCCGCCGATGGTGCTGCTGCTCGTGCTGGGCCCGGTGTTCCTGCCCGAGTTCCGCAACCCCGACGCCGGACGCCTGGACCTGATCAGCGTGCTGGAGTCCATGGCGGCCGTCCTCCTCGCCGTCTGGGGCCTCAAGGAGATCGCCAGGGACGGCTGGCAGGCGCTGCCGATCGCGGCCGTGCTGGTCGGCATCGGTTTCGGCATCCTCTTCGCCCACCGCCAGCGCCGGCTGCCGAACCCGCTCCTCGACCTGAGCCTGTTCGGCCACCGCACCTTCTCGGCGGCACTGATCAGCCTGTTCCTCGGCACCATGCTCACCGGCGCGGTGATGTTCTTCGTCACCCAGACACTGCAGCTGATGTACGGCCGTGACCCGCTCCACGCGGGTCTGTGGATGCTGCCGGCGATCATCGCCAACACGATCGGCTTCACCCTCTCCCCCAAGCTCGGCCAGCGCTACCGCCCGGCGTACCTCATCGGTGGCGGGCTGCTCCTCGCGACGGTCGGCATGCTGGTGATGACCATGGCGGATCCCGGATCGAGCCCGGCCGTCCTGATCACCGGCTTCGCCATCGTCTTCCTCGGCTCCGGTCCGATGGTCACCCTCGGCATGGGCCTGGTCATGGGCTCCGTGCCGATGGAGAAGGCCGGCTCCGCGGCCGCGCTCAACGAGACCAGCGGCCAGCTCGGCTTCGCCGTCGGCATCGCCGCCCTCGGCAGCATCGGCGCCGCCGTCTACCGCGGCTCGCTCAGCCTGCCCGACGGCCTGCCGGCCGACACCGTCCGGGCCGCGAAGGACTCCCTCGCCGGTGCGCAGGAGGCCGCCGGATCCCTCTCCGGCCAGCTCGCCGACGCTCTCCTCACGCCCGCCCGGGCCGCCTTCGCGGACGAACTCCACACGGTGGTCTCCATCTCCGGCGTCCTGCTGGTCGCCACCGCCGCCCTGGTCGTCGCCCTGCTCCGGCACATGCCGCCCACCGGCCAGCAGGCGGCCGCCGGCGCCCCCGAGCCCAGCGAGGACTCCGTCCCCGCGACCGGCTGACCGCGCCCGGCGCGCCCGCCCGGTCCGCGCGGGGCGGTCACCCGGACGGCCCACGATGCCCGTGCCCCCGACTCCACGACGGTCGTTGGGGGCACGGGCATCCGGCTGTACGGACGGCCCGCAACACCCCCGAGGAAAGGTGTGGAGGGCATGACGCAGCTGGTGACGGTGCAGTGCTTCAACGTGTCACGGGACGGGTTCGGCACCGGTGAGGGGCAGTCCCTGGAACGGCCCTTCGGCCACGCGGACCCGGCCGCCCTCTTCTCCTGGGCCGGTGCCACCGCCAGTTGGGTGAACCGCGTCGACCCCGGCGGCACCCGCGGCCTGGACGACTACCTGACCCGCGACCACGCCCGCCCGCCGGGCGCGGTGATCATGGGACGCAACAAGTTCGGTCCCCAGCGCGGGCCCTGGCCGAACCACGAGTGGAAGGGCTGGTGGGGGGCCAACCCGCCGTTCCACGCGCCGGTCTTCGTGCTCACCCACCACGCGCGCCCGTCCTTCACCCTGGCCGACACCACCTTCCACTTCATCGAGGCGAAGCCGGCCGAGGCCCTGGAGCAGGCGAGGGAGGCCGCCGGGGACGGGGACGTGCGCATCACCGGCGGCGTCACCACCGTCCGCGAGTTCCTCGACGCCGACCTGATCGACCGGATGCACTTCGCCGTCGCGCCCGTCGACCTCGACCGGGGGGAACGGCTCTGGCGGAGCCACACCGAACTGCTCGACCGCTTCCACCTCGACGTGGTGCCCAGCCCGAGCGGGGTCACCCACCTCCTGTTCTGGAGGCGATGACCACCGACCCGCCCCGGGGGGAGGAACGAGGCCGGGGAAGAACGAGGCCGGCGCGGGTCCCGAAGGTCCCGCGCCGGCCTCGTCGACAGCCGGTCAGGCGGCCAGGCCATCGCTGAAGACGATCGGCCGGACCTCGATGCCGAGGCCCTCCACCGCGGCGTCCGGGATCATCGCGGCGATCTCGTGCGCACGCTCCTGGTCCTTGACCTCGATGATGTAGACCCCGCCCACGTACTCCTTGGCCTCGGCGTACGGGCCGTCCGTCACCGCGGGAACGCCGCCACGGACACGCACCACGGAGCTCTGCTCGGTGCCGGCCAGCGCCAGGGTCCCGACGAACTCGCCGGTCTCCTTGATCTTCTCCATGAACCCGCCGTGGCCCTGGAAGACGGCGTTGCGCTCCTCCTCCGACAGTGCGTCCAGGACCTCGGCGTTCGGGTACATCATGATCAGGTACTTCATGGTTCCGCTCCCTGCGACGTGAGGCGCTCGCTGCGCCCCCTCCACTTCTTGGTCGGCGCCGACGCGCCGTTCTCGACATGGTCGCGAAAAACCTTTTCCCGACCCAATCGGATCGCCGACGTCCGCTTCACGGTGCCGGTACGCCGAAGGCGGAGGGCGGCACCGGGCGACGGGCGGCGCGCAGGACCCGCAGCAGGGTGCGGGGGCGCATCAGGGACTGCGGGGAGGCCACCAGCCCGGCGATCCGCACCAGCGCGTCGGTCACCCGGGGGTCGTGCACCGCCGCCCGCTGCGCCAGCGCGGCGTACCGGTTGACCAGGGCGGTCTGGAGGTTCCGCTTGCCCTTGACGCCCCGGTAGCCCAGGTCGGTCACCGCGGCGAACGACCACGGGGAGCGGATCTCGCGGGCGATGTCCCGGAAGTACGCCTGGGGCCTGGGCAGCCGCCGCCCGGCAACGTGCCGGCGCAGCACCAGCGCCTGCAGGGCGGCCGAGGTCATGCCCTGGGCGTAGGCGGGGTTGAAGCTGCAGATCGCGTCGCCCATCACCAGCAGTCCGGCCGGAAAGCGCTCCAGCCGGTGGAAGTCCCGGCGGACGCTGGCCGGAAAACGGAAGCGCAGCGGTTCGTCCAGGGGTTCGGCGTCGCGGATCGTCTCGTAGATCTCGGGGACGGGCAGCGACCGGACGAAGGCGTGGAACCCTTCCGGGTCGGTGGGCGGGTGGTCGCCCAGGAGCCCGGTCACCGACAGCTCCACCTGGTTGTCGTCGCCGGGCACCCGGTAGAAGAACGCTCCGCGCGGGTGCGAGGGCGTGGCGGCCGGGATGATGGCGATGTCACTGTCGAACGGGTCCTTCTCCAGGCGGTAGTGGCGGGTGGTGTACGCCAGGTCGATCTCGATCCGCTCCTCCGGCGGCGCCTGGTACCCGAGGTCGGCCAGCCACCGCGGGGTCCGCGAGCCGCGGCCGGTGGTGTCGACGACCAGGTGCGCGGAGAGCGTCTGTTCCTCGGCCCCGGGGGTGCGTGCCTGCACCCTGACCCCGGTGACCCGGTGTCCGGAGGCGTCCGTCACCGGGGCGACGATGTCGTGCTCCTCCAGGAACGACACCTCCGGCAGCGCCCGCACCCGCTCGCGCAGGTGGTACTCGAGCACCGGCCGGGTGGCGGGCACGGACGGCAGGCCGGTGCGGGCGGGGCTCAGCCGCAGCCCGTTGAAGTACCACTGGATGTCGTTGCTGAAGTCCCCGGGCCGCACCCCTGCGGCGATCAACTCGTCGGTGAGGCCCGGGAACAGCGACTCCATGATCTGGTGGCCGCGGGCGACCAGCCCGTGGGCGTGGTTGCCGTGCGGGACGCCGCGGCGCGGACCGCGGACCCCGAGGATCTTGTCGCGTTCGACGATCACGACCCTCGGATAGGACTCGGAGAGCACCCTGGCCGCCAGCAGGCCCGCAATGCTTCCGCCGAGAACCACGGCACATTCGTCGGTACGGGTGGCCATGAAGGTCCCCTCTCTCGGTTGACCGGACGGGTGGGGCGGTCAGTTCCCGGACGGCCGGAACTGGCCGGGGGTGCGGCCGTCCCCGGCCGGGCCGCGGTAGGCCTGGGCGAGGTCGAGCCAGACGTCGGCGTCCTCGCCCTCGGCCGTCAGGGCGAGGTCGTCGCGGTGCCGGCGCCGGGTCACCAGCAGGCAGAAGTCGGCGGCGGGGCCACTGACGCGCTGCTCCGCGTCGGCGGGGCCGAACTCCCAGCGGGCTCCCGACGGGGCGGTGATCTCGAAGCGGAACTCGGTGTCGGGCGCCGTGAGCCCGCGCGCCTGGTAGCCGAAGTCCCAGGTGCGGACCGCGAATTCGACCAGGTAGCGGAGCCGGTCGGTGTACTCGCGCTGCACTCCGAAGGTGTCGGCGATGTCCTGGCCGTGGCCGAACAGCTCCATCATCCCGGCGGCGGCCAGGACGGGCGCCGGCAGCGGGCGGACCAGCCACGGCACCGGTTGGCCGGCCGGGACGGCCGCCAGGGCCTGCTCGGCGGTCCGGCGCTCGGCGTTCCAGCGCTCCAGCAGGAGCTTGGGCGTGCCGGAGGCCAGGTAGGGCTTGAGGGACTGCTGCACCGCGCCGTCGAAGTCCTGTCCGACGCCCGCGACCATCGCCTTGAACGCCTCGGGGTCGCCCGCGGCCGTTCCCGCCAGCTTGAAGGTGGCCGCGAGGTGGGCGATCTGGTGGGCGACGGTCCAGCCGGGCGCCGGCGTGGGCCGCGTCCAGTCGGCGTCCGCCAGGTTCACCACCAGGGCTTCGACGGCGTCGCCGTCCGCCGCCAGTGCGGATATCACGTCCTGCGAGTCGGGCATGCCTGTTCCTTCCGTAGGGGGGATCCGGATGCCGACGCCGTCTCGACGCGCGCTGCGGGGCGTCGGATCGGGGGCCAGCCCAGTATCGGCCGGGCGCAGATCGGCGGGCTTCTCTGCTCGTGCTGAGCGCTCGGCCCGCTCCGCCGCGCTCCCGTCCCCTTGCGTGTCCGTACCCCCGTGCGTCCGCCCCTGCGGCGGAACACGGCAGGGCGGGGGGGCCGCGGGGGGGGGGGGGGGGGGGCCGGGGGGGGGCCC
>NZ_JBHXEM010000126.1:0-24921 GCF_042724755.1 Kitasatospora sp. NPDC127067
CGAGCCGCCGTAGCCGACCCCGTCCCCGACCCTCCCGAATGCCCCCACCCTCCCGAGAGCCACCCACCCCCGATAGCCACCCACCCCACCACAAACAAGAGCGCCCCCTCCCCGACCCGGAGGTCGAAAAGGGGGCGCCCTCAAAAGGCTCTGCTACAACCTCAGTTGTCGCCGTCCTCGTCGATCAGGAAGCCCCGCATCGGCGCCGGAGCCTGCTGCATCGGCTGCGGCGGCTGCGGTCGGACGGCCGCCATCGGCTGGGTCATCCCGGCCGGCTGCATCTGCGGCGCACCGCTGTTGCCACCGGTCGACTGCCCGCCGAAGCTCGGCGCCGAGGAGTTGCCGCCGAAGGCGCTGTTCCCGCCGAAGGACGGCGAGTTGCCTCCGAAGGACGGCTGGTTGCCGCCGAAGCTCGGCGCACCGCTGCTCATCGCACCGGCACCGGCCGGGGCCATCGACGAGGCCGCCGGCGGCAGCGACGCGGTGGCGGGGATCCGCGGCGGAGCGAGCGAGTCGTCGGCCTGCGACTCCAGCTGGCGCAGCTGGGTCTCCAGGTACGACTTCAGTCGCGTGCGGTACTCACGCTCGAACGCCCGCAGGTCTTCGACCTTGCGCTCCAGCGTGGCCCGCGCCGACTCCAGCGATCCCATCGCGACGCGGTGCTTCTCCTGCGCGTCCCGCTCCAGCGCGTCGGCCTTCGCACGGGCGTCGCGCTCCAGGCCCTCGGCCCGGCTGCGCGCCTCGCCGACGATCTTGTTGGCCTCGGAACGGGCCTCGGAGATCGCCTGGTCGGCGGTCTGCTGAGCGAGCGCCAGCACGCGGGCGGCACTGTCGCCGCCGGGGCCCTGCTGCTGCATCGGGCCGCCCATGGGGCCGCCCATCTGCTGCGGGCCGCCCATGGGGCCACCCATCGGCTGCATCTGCTGCTGGCCCATGCCCTGGCCCATCGGGTTGCCCATCTGCTGCGGGCCACCGGGACCGCCCATGGGCTGCAGCATCTGACCGCCCATCGGCTGGACCAGCTGCTGCTGGCCGCCCATGGTCTGGTTCATCTGCTGCTGCTGCGGGCCGCCGGCGGGAAGCTGCGGCGCGGATCCGGCGGGCAGGCCGAGGGGCTGGTTGCCCATCTGCTGCTGCTGCGGGCCGGGGCCCATCTGCTGGGGACCACCCGGACCCATCTGCTGCGGGCCGCCGGGGCCCATCTGCTGCGGACCACCCGGACCCTGCTGGCCGGGGACCGGCGGGCCGGATATGGCGGCCGGCACCGGAGCGCCGCCCTGTCGGGGCGCGTCCTGCTGCGGCTCCTTGCGCAGGTTGGCCTGGTTCTGCGCGGCGGCACGAGTCGCGGCGGCCAGCTTGGCGCGCAGGTCCTCGTTCTCCCGGAGGAGGCGGGTCAGCTCCGCCTCGACCTCGTCGAGGAAGGCATCGACCTCGTCCTCGTCATAGCCTTCACGCAGGCGGACGGTCGTGAACTGCTTGTTCCGAACGTCCTCGGGGGTCAATGGCATCTCTTCACCTCAACGTGATCGTCGGCACACCGGCATCCTGTCGCATCGCTCACCTACGACTAGGGGTGCACAAGCGAGATCAGGACATACACAATGATCATCAGTACGAAGAAGGACAGGTCGAGCGCCACGCCCCCGAAACGCAACGGCGGAATGAGCCGCCGAAGAAGCTTGAGCGGCGGATCCGTGACAGTGTACGTGGCCTCCAGGACCAGGACCATGGCCTTGCCGGGCCGCCACGAACGCGCGAACTGGAAGACCCAGTCCATGACCAGCCGTACGAGCAGGAACACCAGGAAGACGGTCAGGGCGTAGTAGAGCACCGCCCACACGATGTCCATCGCGTATCCCTCTCCCCGGTCCCGATCCCTCGGGCCTGCCGCTCGTCACCTGTCGCCAACCACTGTTGATCAGATCCACACGTAAAGTCGTGGCCGGGTCAGCTCTGGTTGAAGAACCCACCCTCGGCGATCCGAGCCTTGTCCTCCGCCGTGACATCGACGTTAGCAGGCGACAGCAGGAACACCTTCTGTGTCACGCGCTCGATACTGCCGTGCAGACCGAAGACGAGTCCAGCCGCGAAGTCTACGAGGCGCTTCGCGTCGGTGTCGTCCATCTCGGTCAGATTCATGATCACGGGGGTCCCGCCACGGAACTGTTCCCCGATGGTACGGGCCTCGTTGTAGGTCCGGGGGTGCAGCGTGGTGATGCGGTAGGGCTCTCGTTCGTTCACGACCTTGGGCATGATCACCGGTGCGCTCTTCTCCAGGTTGTGGCGACGTTCGGGTGTGATGGACGACACGGGGGCCATCCTCGGAGTCTCCTGGCGGATCGGCACCGCCGCGGGCACCGGCTGCGGGGTGATCGAGGAGACCGGGGCGGGCGCGGCGGCCGCGGGAGCCGGGGCCGGCCGGGGGATGTCCTCGGTCCGCTGGCCCGTCCGGATCGGTTCGGGGTCCGCGTCGTAGTCGTCGTCGGGGTCGTACCCCTGGCCGTCGTACGTCTCGTCCTCCACGAGGCCGAGGTAGACCGCCATCTTGCGCATTGCGCCGGCCATGCTCCTGTCTCCTCCGCTCATAGCCACCTCGCTCGCGCTCGGTGGCGGCTTCGCGATGCGCGCACCTTCTGATGGTCGCTTCGCTCGTTCCGTACGGACCGGCTCCGGCCCGGGCCGTACGGCCCCGCCTGCGGATTCCGCGGTCCCTCCACGACGGCGTGTCAGCCCGACGGCCGGTCAGATGCGTGGAGCGGGGGCCGCGGAGCTGCGATCCACGGTTCGCTAGCGCTCCGAAGAGCTGCTAGATTCTGTCCTATTTTGTCCTGCTGTCTGATCTACTTACCCGGTGACGTTACCTGAGGGGTGACCTCACTCCGAGTACCGCCGTTCCGACGCGCACATGTGTCGCTCCGGCGGCAATCGCCTGCTCAAGGTCACCGCTCATCCCTGCGGAGACCATGGTGGCAGCCGGATGGGCCGCCCGTACGGCGGTTGCGATTTCCGCCAGCCGATCGAAGGCCCGGGCCGGGTCTCCGGCCAGCGGGCCCGCCAGCGGAGCGACGGTCATCACACCGTCCAGCCGCAGCCCGGGCGTGTCGGCGATCGCGTCGGCCAGTTGCGCGACGTCCTCCGGCGCGACCCCCGCCCGGTGCTCACCCTCCCCGTGCGCCTTGTCCAGCGCCACCTGCACCAGGCAGCCCAGCTCCGGGCGCTCCGCCTTGAGCACCGCCGCGGAGAGCGACTCGACCAGCCGGAGCCGGTCCACCGAGTGCACGTGGTTCGCGTAGCGGACGACCGAACGGACCTTGTTGGTCTGCAGCTGGCCGACGAAGTGCCAGTCAAGAGGAAGGTTTCTGCACTGCTCCGCCTTGGGAGCGGCGTCCTGGTCCCGGTTCTCCGCGACGTCCGTCACCCCGAGACCGGCCAGCAGCGCGGTGTCCTCGGCGGGGTAGGTCTTGGTGACGACGACCAGGGTGACCTCCTCCCGGGCGCGCCCGGCGGCCGCGCACGCGTCCGCGATCCGGCGCTCGACCACGTCGAGGTTGGTGCCGAGTTCCTCGTACCGGGCCCGCTGGCCCTCCGTCAGCGCCGCGGTGAACCCGGGGCTTCCCGGGAACGGTCCGTAGATGTCGTTCGTCATCAGTGATCAGAGCCCAACCAGACGTAGCTCGCGAGCCGGCCGGTGCGCTGCTCGCGGCGATAGGAGTAGTGATCGGCGGATTCAAGGGTGCAGACCGGTGATCTCACCAGCTCCTTGACCCCCACCGCGGCCAGCTGGGCCGCGACTCCCTCCGGCACGTCCAGCGCCGGAGTCCCCCAGGAGGTCTCGGCGAAGGCCTCCGGCACCACCGCGGCGACCTCGGCGCGCAGCTGCGCCGGCACCTCGTAGCAGCGGCCGCAGACCGCGGGCCCGGTGGCGGCGGTGATCCGCGAGGGCTCCGCACCCAGTTCGACCATCGCCCGGACGGCCGCGGGCACCACCCCGGCCGCCAGCCCGGGCCGGCCCGCGTGGGCCGCGCCCACCACGCCCGCCACCGGATCGGCCAGCAGCACCGGAGTGCAGTCGGCCGTCAGCACCGCCAGCGCGAGCGGCCGGTCGGAGACCACCGCGTCCACCGTCGGGGCCTGACCGGGCGGCTGGCGCCCGGTCACCACGGCGACCTCGGCGCCGTGCACCTGGTTCATCCACACCACGTCGGCCGGGTCGAGACCCAGCTGCCGGGCGGCCAGCGCCCGGTTCTCCCGCACGGCCTCCGGGTCGTCCCCCACCGCGCCGCCGAGGTTGAGCTCCCCGTACGGCGAAGTGCTCACCCCGCCCCACCGGGAGGTGAAGGCGAAGTGAGCACCCGCGCGGATCGAGTGATCGATCACTTAAGGAAGTCCGGGACGTCGAGCTCCTCTGCCGGGCTCTCCACGAACGGCTGCCGGGCCGGCTGCACCTGCGGCGGCACCGGGGCGGCGGTCGTGGTGGCCGAGGTCTCGGCGGTCCGGCTCGACGACACGGTCGAGGACTCGCCCTCCGACCGGGACGTCACCGAGCCGATGCTCCCGTAGGACGGGCGGCCGGCCGGACGCTCCGGGGCGGCCGGCGGGGTGGCCGGGCGCTCCGGGGCGGTGGACTTGACCACCGGGTCGCGGACGATCGCCGGCGGCTGCCCGCCGTCGAAGCCGGCCGCGATGACGGTGACCCGGACCTCGTCGCCGAGCGCGTCGTCGATGACCGCACCGAAGATGATGTTCGCCTCGGGGTGGGCGGCCTCGCTGACCAGCTGGGCCGACTCGTTGATCTCGAACAGGCCGAGGTCGGAGCCGCCCGAGATGGACAGCAGCACGCCGCGGGCGCCGTCGATCGAGGCCTCCAGCAGCGGCGAGGAGATCGCCATCACGGCGGCGGCCTTGGCACGGTCCTCACCGCGGGCCGAGCCGATGCCCATGAGCGCCGAACCGGCCTCCGACATGACGGACTTGACGTCGGCGAAGTCGAGGTTGATCAGACCCGGGGTGGTGATCAGGTCGGTGATGCCCTGGACACCGGAGAGCAGGACCTGGTCGGCCGAGCGGAAAGCGTCGAGCACGCTGACCTGGCGGTCCGAAATGGACAGCAGTCGGTCGTTGGGGATCACGATGAGGGTGTCGACCTCTTCGCGCAGGGAGGCGATTCCGTCCTCGGCCTGGTTGGCCCGGCGCCGTCCCTCGAAGGTGAACGGACGGGTGACCACGCCGATGGTCAGGGCGCCCAGGGAGCGCGCGATGTTGGCGACGACGGGCGCGCCGCCCGTGCCCGTGCCACCGCCCTCACCGGCGGTCACGAAGACCATGTCGGCCCCCTTGAGGACCTCCTCGATCTCCTCGCGGTGGTCCTCGGCGGCCTTCCGGCCGACCTCGGGGTTGGCGCCGGCGCCGAGGCCCCGGGTGAGTTCACGGCCCACATCGAGCTTGACGTCGGCGTCGCTCATCAGGAGGGCCTGCGCATCGGTGTTGATCGCGATGAACTCGACGCCCTTGAGACCGACCTCGATCATCCGGTTGATGGCGTTGACACCACCGCCGCCGATTCCGACGACCTTGATGACTGCGAGGTAGTTCTGCGGTGCTGCCACGTCGAAGGCCTCTCGCCTCGAATTTCCGGGTCGGCCCGACCCGGGGCGGGGCCGTACCGACGGATGTCGATGGGTAGGGAGCCTGGTTTCTGACTGAATGTCCGAAATGCCGACCGCCGACCCCAACCCTAAACTTGACCTTTAGGGTTAGTTCTGTGCCTCCGTCACATCACCAGGAAACACAGTCTGGTGACACAGGACACTAGGTGGCTCCGGGCACGTGTTTCAACGAACACGCCGAGCTTCCCTTTTTCTTTTGAGCCTATGTGATCATCGGCCGGCATAGGAAACCGGGGGTGACCACCAAGAGTCGGGCCGACACTTCAAGGCGTCAACCCCTCCCTCAGGCAGAGAACCTACCGGATCATCCCGACACCGCCGGCGCCTCCGGCGCCGTCACGTCGAAGTTCGTGCCCTTCTGGTTCATCAGTGCGACCAGCACCCTGGCCTTCCGGTCGATCTGCCCCGGGCTCCCCCAGCGCACCGTCGCACCCCCGCTGAGCTGCAACTCGATGTCGTCGTAGGAGTGCACCAGCACCGAGCCGGCCCGCTTGGCGACCTCCGGCGGCAGCCCGGCGGCCACCGCCACCGCGCCCTGCACCAACTGCGGACGGGAGATCACCCCGTCCACGTCGTTCGCCTGCTGACTGAGTCGCAGCTCGACCACCGGAACGCCCTCCGGCGGAGCCGGTTCGGTGGCGAAGCTCACGCCCCCGGCATCCACCTGGGTGAACTGGCCGTCATCCCCCTTGACGGCGGCCACCGCCTTGCGCTGGACGACCTTCACCCGCAGGGTGTGCGGCCAGCCCCGCCACACCTCGGCCTCGGCCACCCGGGGGATCCCCTCCACCCGGTGCCGGACGTCGTCCAGGTCCACGCGCGCCAGCGGGCCGTCACCGAGCCCGCCGACCGCCGCGCGGACCTGGTCCGCCGTCAACTTGTCGTCGCTCATGCCCTGGACCGCGACGCTGCGCACGTCCAGGACCGAGGAGAGGAACACCAGCCAGGCCAGCACGCCGAGCACCGTGGCGCCGAGCACGCCCAGCACCACGATGCCCCGCCGGGAGAGCCGGAGGCGGGGAGCGGACTCCTCCACCTCCAACTCCTCCTCCAACGGGTCGGCGAGCCGGCCGTCAGCCACGGCGGCGGCCGCCGCGGTGGGCCTGGATCGCCTCGTAGACCATGCCGACCAGCAGGTCGTCGGCGTCCCGGCGGCCGAACTCGGCGGCCGACCGGCTCATGTCCCACAGCCGCTGCGGGTCGGTGAGCACCGGCAGCACGTTCTGGAGCACCCAGTCCGGGGTCAGCTCGGCGTCGTCCACCAGCAGGCCGCCGCCGGCCTTGACCATCGGCTGGGCGTTCAGCCGCTGCTCGCCGTTGCCGATCGGCAACGGGACGAAGGCGGCGGGCAGGCCGACGGCCGCCAGCTCGGCCACCGTCATGGCGCCGGCCCGGCAGAGCATCATGTCGGCGGCCGCGTAGGCCAGGTCCATCCGGTCCAGGTACGGCACCGGGCGGTACGGCGGCATCCCGGGGACGTCCGCCACCTGCGGCAGCTCGTTCTTCGGGCCGACCGCGTGCAGGATCTGCACGCCGTACTGCTGGAGCCGCGGGGCGATCGCGGTGATCGTCTCGTTGAGCCGGCGCGCGCCCTGGGAGCCGCCGGAGACCAGCAGGGTGGGCAGCCGCTGGTCGAGGCCGAAGTAGTGGCGGGCCTCGGGGCGGGCCGCGGCGCGGTCCAGGGTGGCGATGGTCCGGCGCAGCGGGATGCCGATGTACCGGGAGTCGCGCAGCTTGCTGTCCGGCGTGGAGACCGCCACGAAGTCGCTGTAGCGGGCGCCGATCTTGTTGGCCAGGCCCGGGCGGGCGTTCGCCTCGTGCACCACGATCGGCACGCCGGCCCGCTTGGCGGCCAGGTAGGCGGGCATCGCGACGTAGCCGCCGAAGCCGACCACGGCGTCCGCGTTGACCCGCTCGATGATCTCCTGGGCGGCCCGGACGGTGCCGCGCAGCCGGCCGGGGACGGTGATCAGCTCCGGGGTGGGCTTGCGGGGCAGCGGCACGGCCGGGATGAGCTCCAGCTGGTAGCCGCGCTCGGGGACCAGCCGGGTCTCCAGTCCGCGCTCGGTGCCCAGGGCGGTGATCCCGACGGACGGGTCGTGCCTGCGGAGGGCATCCGCGAGGGCCATGGCCGGCTCGATGTGACCGGCGGTCCCCCCGCCGGCGAGTACGACATGCACCGAAATTCACCGCTCCCTGCGTGCCGGCCCCGGGGCCGGGCGCGCTGTGGTTCGTCGTCGTGGCAGCACCCGGGCCAGTTGTCTCCTGATCCGGGAGTTCTTGCTCCGGGCGGCCAGGGCCGCCTTCGCGCCCGAGGTGCTGCGCGCCAGGCACAGCAGCACTCCGATCGCGGACATGGCCGACAGCATGGCGGAACCGCCGTAGGAGAACAGCGGGAGCGGGACGCCCGCGATGGGCAGCAGTCCCAGCGCCGACCCCAGGTTGATCATGGCCTGCGCCATGATCCAGGTGGTGGCGGCTCCCGCGGCGTACCTGACGAAGGGGTCCTTCGTACCGATGGCCACACGGATACCCGCGTAGCCTAGTGCCGAGAAGAGACCGAGGACCGACAGCGTCCCCACCAGACCGAGTTCCTCGCCGGTCGCGGCGAAGATGAAGTCGGTGTGCGCCTCGGGCAGCTGGCCCCATTTCTCCACGCCGGCGCCGAGGCCGGTGCCGAAGCCACCGCCGTTGGCGAACGCGAAGACGCCGTGCAGGGCCTGGAAGCAGGCGCCCTCCGGGTCGAGCTTGGTGACGCCGATGCAGCTCAGCCGCTCCGCCCGGTGCGGCACGGTGACCACCAGGGCGGTGCAGACCACCACCGCCACCCCGAGGGTGGCCACGAACAGCCGCAGCGGCGCGCCGACCATCCAGAGCAGCGCGAACACCATGGCCACCAGGATCATCGAGGTGCCCATGTCGCCGCCGAACATGATCAGCGCGAGCAGCAGCAGGGCCCCCGGCACCAGCGGCACCAGCAGGTGCTTCCACGAGTTGAGGGTGCCGGCCTTCTGCTTGCGGGCGAGCAGGTCGGCGCCCCAGAGCACCAGCGCGAGCTTGGCGAACTCCGAGGGCTGGAACTGGAAGAAGCCGAAGTCCAGCCAGTTCTGGTTGCCGTTGATCCGCACCCCGATGCCGGGGATGGCCACCAGCGTGAGGGCGCCGATCACAGCGATCATCACCGGGTAGGTGATCACCCGCAGCACCGCCACCGGGACGGAGGCGAAGCCGATCAGCAGGACCAGGCCGAGGATGGCCGCGATCAACTGCTTGAGGAAGTAGTACTGCGCCGTGTGGTGCTGGTTCAGGGCGAGGATCTGCGAGGCCGAGAAGACCATCATCAGACCGAGCACGACCAGCAGCAGGGTGCTGCCGACGACCAGCAGGTACGGGGTGAGCGGCCGGTCCAGCCAGTACCGGACCCTGGCCCGGAAGGCCTGGACGCGGGCCAGTGGACCGGCCGACTTGTACTTGGTCGTGGTGGCGGAGATCACTCTCATCGGCTCGGCGGCGTCCCGCTTCTCAACGCCGGAATCCGCTCTGCCCTGCCCCGCCACCGCTCCCCGCTCACTGTTCTCCGTCCGACGCCCGCGCCGGACCGCCTACTCGCCCGCCAGCTCCCGGACGGCCGCCGCGAACAGGTCGCCGCGCTCGCCGTAGTTGGTGAACATGTCCATCGAGGCGCAGGCCGGTGCCAGCAGCACCGTGTCACCCGATCGGGCGAGCGACGCGGCCGTTCGAACGACCTCGGCCATCGCCACCGCGCCAGTCTGGCCCTCGGCCGCCTCGATCACCGGCACATCCGGAGCGTGTCGCTCCAGCGCCTCCCGGATCAGCGCCCGGTCCTCGCCGATCAGCACCACCGCGCGCAGCCGCTCGACCGCGCCCTGCACCAGGTCGTCGAAGGTCGCGCCCTTGGCCAGGCCCCCGGCGATCCAGACGATCGGCCGGTAGGCGGCCAGCGAGGCGGCCGCCGCGTGGGTGTTGGTGGCCTTGGAGTCGTCGATGTACGCGACCTCGCGGACCACGCCGACCTCGGCGATCCGGTGGGCGTCCGGGCGGAAGGCCCGCAGGCCCTCCCGGACGGCCTTCGGGTCGACGCCGTACGACCGGGCCAGCGCCGCCGCGGCGAGCGCGTTGGCGATGTTGTGCGGGGCCGGCGGGTTGACGTCCTCGACGGCGCCCAGCTCGGCCGCGTTCTTGGCCCGGTCCTCGACGAAGGCCCGGTCCACCAGCAGCCCGTCCACCACGCCGAAGTTCGACGGGCCGGGCGCGCCGAGGCCGAAGCCGATCGCCCGGCAGCCCTCCTCGACGTCGGCCTCGCGGACCAGCGCCTCGGTGGCCGGGTCGGCCAGGTTGTACACGCAGGCGACGACGTTGCCCTCGTAGATCCGGCCCTTGTCGGCGGCGTACGCCTCCATCGAGCCGTGCCAGTCGAGGTGGTCGGGTGCCAGGTTGAGCACCGCCGCCGAGTACGGGCGCAGCGAGGGCGCCCAGTGCAGCTGGTAGCTGGAGAGCTCGACGGCGAGCACGTCGTACGGCTCCTCGGCGAGCACCGCGTCCAGCACCGAGACCCCGACGTTGCCGACGGCGGCGGTGCGCCGGCCGGCGGCGGTGAGGATCGAGGCGAGCATCTGGACGGTGGTGGTCTTGCCGTTGGTGCCGGTGACGGCCAGCCAGGGGGCGGGCTCGCCGGTGCCGGGCAGCGGCCGGCGCAGCCGCCAGGCCAGCTCGACGTCGCCCCAGACCGGCACCCCGGCCGCCTCGGCGGCGGCGAACAGCGGGCTGTCCGGCGCCCAGCCGGGCGAGGTGACGATCAGTTCGGTGCCCTCGGGCAGGCTCGCCCCGTCGCCGAGCCGCACGGTGACGCCCAGCGCCTCCAGCTCGGCGGCCCGGGCGACCAGGCCGGGCCCGCTGCCGCCGTCCACCACGGTGACCCGGGCGCCGAGGCCGCGCAGGACGCGCGCGGCGCTGATGCCGGAGACGCCGAGCCCCGCGACGGCGACCGGCAGGCCGCCGAAGTCCGGGTTGGTCAGGTCGGGGTCGGTCATCCGGTCACCCATCCCGCGTAGAACAGTCCGAGGCCGACGGCGACGCACAGACCCTGGATGATCCAGAACCGGACCACGATCAGGACCTCGGTCCAGCCCTTGAGTTCGAAGTGGTGCTGCAGTGGCGCCATCTTGAAGACGCGCTTGCCGGTCATCCGGAAGGAGCCGACCTGGATGATCACCGAGAGGGTGATGATCACGTAGAGGCCGCCGAGCAGGGCGAGCAGCAGCTCGGTGCGGGAGCAGATCGCCAGACCGGCCAGGGCGCCGCCGAGGGCGAGCGAGCCGGTGTCACCCATGAAGATCTTGGCGGGCGAGGTGTTCCACCACAGGAAGCCGAAGCAGGAGCCCATCAGGGCGGAGGCCACGACGGCGAGGTCCAGGGGGTCGCGGATGTCGTAGCAGTTGGCGGTCGCGGTGATGGCGTAGGCGCAGCTCTGGGTGTGCTCCCAGATGCCGATGAAGGTGTAGGCGCCGAAGACCATCACCGAGGCACCGGTGGCGAGGCCGTCCAGACCGTCCGTCAGGTTCACGCCGTTCGACATCGCTGCGATCATGAAGTACGCGAAGATGACGAACAGGACGGGGCCGATCGCCCACTTGAAGTCCCGGACGAAGGACAGGCTCTGGGACGCCGGGTTGAGCCCGCGGTCGTCCGGGAACTGCATCGCCAGGACGGCGAACCCGAGGCCGACGATCGACTGGCCGGCCAGCTTCGCCTTGGCCCGCAGGCCCAGCGAGCGGCGCTTGACCACCTTGATGTAGTCGTCCAGGAAGCCGACCAGGCCGAGACCCGCGGTCAGGAAGAGCACCAGCAGCCCGGAGGCCGTCGGGCTCTCGCCCGTTATCGCCTTCGTGGCGAAGTACGCGATCAGGGTCGCCAGGATGAAGGCGATGCCGCCCATGGTGGGCGTGCCCTTCTTGCTGTGGTGCGCCTTCGGGCCGTCGTCACGGATGTACTGGCCGTAGCCGTGCTTCGCGAGCACCTTGATCAGGGCCGGGGTGCCGAGCAGCGACAGGATGAGACCGATCATCCCGGAGAAAAGGATCTGCTTCATTATTCGGCCACACCGTCCGCCAGGAGGGCCTCGGCCACCTTCTCCAGCCCCACCGAACGGGAAGCCTTCACCAGGACCACATCCCCCGGCCGCAGCTGACTGCGCAGCAGCTCGACCGCCGCGTCCGCGTCGGACACCAGCACCGACTCCTCACCCCACGAACCTTCGTTCCTCGCGCCGAGTTCCATGCAGGCCGCCTCGCGTCCGCCGACCGCCACCAGCTTGGTGACGTCGAGCCGGACCGCGAGCCGCCCGATGGCGTCGTGCTCGGCCAGGCTCTCCTCGCCGAGCTCCCGCATCTCGCCGAGCACCGCCCAGGTGCGGCGGCGCTCCGGGCCCCGGCCGCCCATCGAGACGAGCGCCCGCAGCGCGGCCCGCATCGAGTCCGGGTTCGCGTTGTAGGCGTCGTTCACGACGGTGACACCGTCGGCCCGGTCGACGACCTCCATGCGCCAGCGGGACAGCGCACCCGCTTCGCCCAGGGCTGCCGCGGTGTCGTCGACGGACATCCCGAGCTCCACCGCCACCGCGGCGGCGGCGAGGGCGTTCGAGACGTGGTGCTCACCGTACAGGCGCAGCAGCACGGGCGCGGAACCGGCCGGGGTGGTGAGCGTGAAGGATGGCCGCCCGGTGGCGTCCAGGCGAACGTCGGTGGCCCGTACGTGGGCGTCCGGTGATTCCCCGAACAGGACCACCTTCGCCTTGGTGCGGGAGGCCATCGCGCGCACCAGCCGGTCGTCCGCGTTGAGGATCGCGGCACCGTCGGCGGGCAGCGACTCCACCAGTTCGCCCTTGGCCTCGGCGATCGCCTCCTGGGAGCCGAACTCGCCGACGTGGGCGGTGCCGACGTTGAGGACCAGGCCGATCCGGGGCGGGGTGATCGAGGTGAGGTACTCGATGTCGCCCTTGTGCCGGGCGCCCATCTCCATCACCAGGTGCCGGGTGCCGGCCTCGACCCGCAGCGCGGTCATCGGGTGGCCGATCTCGTTGTTGAGCGAGCCGGGCGGGTAGACCGTCTCGCCGTGGCGCTGGAGCAGCTGGGCGATCAGGTCCTTGGTGCTGGTCTTGCCGGCCGAGCCGGTCAGCGCGACCACGGCGGTGCCCTCGGCGCGGGCGACCACGGCGCGCGCCAGCCTGCCGAGCGCCTCCACCACACTGTCGACCAGGACGGCGGGCACGCCGACCGGGCGGGAGGCCAGCACCGCGACGGCGCCGTCCCCGACCGCCTTGGCCGCGTAGTCGTGGCCGTCCACGTGCTCGCCGACGAAGGCCGCGAACAGGCCGCCGGGGACCACCTTCCGCGAGTCGACCTCGACCGGGCCGGTGACCAGGGCGTCCGGGTCGGCGCCGTCCAGGGTGCCTCCGACGGCGGCGGCCACCTCGGCGAGGGTCAGTGCGATCACTGCTGCTCTACTCCTCGGTCGCCCCGCGCGGCCGCGGTCCGCGCGATGGACTCGCGCAGCACCTCCCGGTCGTCGAAGGGGCGGATCTCGTCTCGTACGTACTGGCCGAGCTCGTGGCCCTTGCCGGCCACCAGCACGGTGTCCCCCGCCCGGGCGCGGGCGACGGCGAGTGCGATCGCCTCGGCCCGGTCGGGGACGACCAGGACGGCTCCGCGCTCGGCCTCGGGCACCGCGGCGGCGCCGGTCAGCATGGTGGCGAGGATCGCCAACGGGTCCTCGCTGCGCGGGTTGTCGCTGGTCAGCAGGGCGGTGTCGGCCAGGCGGGCGGCAATGGCGCCCATCGGGCCGCGCTTGTGCGGATCGCGGTCGCCGCCGCAGCCGACCACGACGTGCAGCCGGCCCTCGGTGACCTGGCGCAGCGAGGCGAGGACGGCCTGGAGGGCGTCCGGCTTGTGGGCGTAGTCGACGACGGCGACGAACGGCTGTCCGGCGTCCACCCGCTCCAGCCGGCCGGGCACGCCGGGGACGGCGGCGACGCCGGCCACGGCCCGCTCCAGCGGCAGCCCGGCGGCGACCAGCACGGTGATCGCGGCGAGCGCGTTGGCGACGTTGAACGGGCCGGGCAGCGGGACGGAGGCGTCGGCCTCGGCGCCGTCCGGGCCCTGCACCCTGAAGGTGGAGCCGACCGGCCCGAGTCGGACGTCCACGGCCCGCCAGTCGGCCCCGGCGGCGCCGGTGGCGGAGAAGGTGGTCACCGGGATCTCGGCCTCGGCGGCGAGCCGGCGGCCGTACTCGTCGTCCAGGTTGACCACGCCCCGGCGGGACTTGCCGGGCTGGAAGAGCCGGGCCTTCGCCTGGAAGTAGTCCTCCATGTCCGGGTGGAAGTCGAGGTGCTCGGGGGTCAGGTTGTTGAACAGCGCGACGTCGTACGCGACGCCGTCGGTGCGGCCGAAGACCAGGGCGTGGCTGGAGACCTCCATGGTCACCGCGTCGGCGCCGCGCTCGGCCATCACGCCGAGGATCGCGTGCAGGTCGGTGGCCTCGGGGGTGGTGCGCTCGCTCTTGATCCGCTCCTCGCCGACCCGCATCTCGACGGTGCCGATCACGCCCGGGCTGCGCCCGGCGCCGCGCAGGCCGCCCTCGACCAGGTAGGAGGTGGTGGTCTTGCCGTTGGTGCCGGTCAGCCCGAGCATCAGCAGCCGCCGGGAGGGGCGGCCGTAGACGATCGCGGCCAGCTCGCCCATGACGGCCCGCGGCCGGTCGACGACCAGCAGCGGCAGGCCGGTGGCGGCCGCCTGCTCGACGCCGGCCGGGTCGGTGAGCACCGCCACCGCGCCGGACTCCGCGGCCTTGGCCGCGAAGGCCGCGCCGTGGTGGTTGGCGCCCGGGAAGGCCACGTACACGTCGCCCGGGCGGACCGCGCGGGAGTCGTGGGTGACACCGCTGACGGCGCCGCCCTCGACGGGCGGCAGGCCCAGTTCGGCGGCCAGCTCGGCGAGCGGCAGGGCGGTGGTCCCGGTCGGGCGGGGCGGACTCACGGTGGTTTGATCGGGTTTCGGCACGGCGGGAAGGCTATCCGCCGAAGGGCGTCCAGGGCCAAACCGGCCCTTCGCCGCGCCGTGCTCCGGCCCGGCCGGTTCGTTGCTCATCGCTCGTTCACGGCTTCCAGTCGACGGTGAGGTTGGGCGCCTGGCTGCCGCTCGGCGGGACCTGCATGGTCTTCAGGGTGAACTCCATCACCTGCTTGAACACCGGGCCGCACAGCTGGCCGCCGAAGTGGCCGTTGACCGGGCCCTGGAGGGTGCAGGAGACGGTGTACCGGGGGGCGTCGGCGGGGGCGAAGCCGATGAAGGAGGCGGTGTAGCCGTCGTAGCCGACGCCGTTGGCGGCGCCCCGGTTGGCGGTGCCGGTCTTGCCCGCGACCCGGTAGCCGGAGATGGCGGCCTTGCCGCCGGTGCCCTGCTCGTCGTCGACGACCGACTCCAGCATCGAGGTGAGGGTCTTGGCCGTCTCCGGGCTGACCACCCGGGTCTGCTCCCCCGGCGCGCTCGGCGTGTACTTGCCGTTCGGGTCGGTGACGCCCTGGACGATGCTGGGCGCGACCCGCACCCCGCCGTTGGCGATGGTGGAGTAGACCGAGGTGGCCTGCAGCGCGTTCATCTGCAGCGGGCCCTGGCCGAAGGAGATGTTGTACTTCTCCGAGGCGACCAGGTCCTCCGGCTTCTTGAGCATCCCGGGGGTCTCCCCGGGGAAGCCCAGGCCGGTCGGCCGGGCCACGCCGAACTTGCGCATGTAGCCGTCCAGCACCTGGTTGGCCTTCAGCTGGTCGCCGTCGCCGAGGGTCTCGACCGCCTCGATGGTGCCGATGTTGGACGACTTGGCGAGCACCCCGGCCAGGGTCAGGTACCAGGGGTCGTGGTCGATGTCGTCCTTGAACTGCTGCCCGGCCCGGACCAGCCGGTTGGGCACGGTGACCTTGGTGTCCCAGGTCGCCTTGCCGGAGTCCAGCACGGCGGCCAGGCTCATCAGCTTGGCGGTGCTGCCCGGCTCGTACGCGTCGGCCAGGGCGGGGTTGCCCAGCTGCGCCTGCTTGGACAGGCTCAGGTCGTTCGGGTTGAAGCCGGGCGCGGTGGCCATCGCGAGGACCTGACCGGTCTTCACGTCCTGGACCACCACGTAGCCCTTCTCCGCGCCGGAGTTGGCCACCTGGTCGGTGATCGCCCGCTGGGCGGCCCACTGGATGTCCCGGTTGATGGTCAGCTTCACGTCGTCACCCGGCACGGCCGGCTCCATCGAGCCCCCCGCGGTGGGCACCAGCCGCCCGCCCGACTGGGCGTAGCTGCTGTGGCCGTCCTTGCCGGCCAGCAGCTTCTGGTACTGGAGCTCCAGGCCGCCGGCACCCTCGCCCTCGGCGTTGACGAAGCCGACCAGGTTGGCCGCCAGCCCGTCCGCGGGGTAGATCCGCTTCTGGGTCTCCCGGTTGAACACCCCGGCCAGCGGGTTGGCGCACTCGTTGTCCACCCGGGTGCGTCCGCCCTGGTCGGCGGGCTTGCCGAGCAGCCTCTTCTGGGCCTGGCAGGCCCGCGAGCCGGCCTGCTTCTCCAGGCCCGACTTGAGGTCGCTGATCTGCTTCTTGGCGGCCGGGGTCTGCTGGGCCGCGAGCCGCTTGTAACGGCTCTTGGGGGTGTGCAGGTCGGCGGCGATCTTCTCCTTGGGCACGCCGAGGATCGGCGACAGCAGCGCGGCCGCCTGCTCCGGCGCGTCCGGGATGCCGGTCGCCTCCGGGGTGAACATCGCCGGGTCGGCGGTGATGTCGTACGCGTCGACGGTGGCCGCCAGCGAGACCCCGTCGGAGGACGTTATCGAGCCGCGTTCGGCGGTGATCGGGATGTTCAGGTAGCGGTTGGTGTTGGCGTCGGCGGCCAGCGCGTCGGCGTCCACCAGCTGGAGCTGCACCAGGCGGCCCGCGAAGACGGAGAACACCAGCGACAGCACCACGCTGATCACCCGCAGCCGGCGCTTCGGCTCGGCCAGCTTGAGCGCCTTGGGGCGCAGCGACGGCCGGCTCCGCGGGCGCACCGCCGCCTGGCTGCGGGCCGGCGGGCGTCCCTCGGGGCCGCGCTGCTGCGGCGCCCGCGGGGTACGGCCGACGGAGGCCGACCTGGCGGGCTGGGCCTTGGCCGACTGGCTGCGGGCGGGCTGACCCTTCGCCGGCTGGCTCCTGGCCGGTTGGCCCTTCACGGGCTGACCCTTGACCGGCTGGCCGCGGCCGGAGCCGGACTGCGCGCGCGGCGCGCCGCCGCGGGGCACCGGACGGCGGCCGTTGCCGCCGCCGGACCCACTGGTGGGCTGACGTGGAGTGCTCATGCGACCACCTCGCTGCGCTCGGCGGACGCTTCGCACCATTCGTACCTGTTGACGGTTCGCCCGTTCCGCCCGCTCACCGGCCGGCACCCCCGCTCGGCTTCGCGCCCGCGGTGGGCGGGACCGGGTTGAGCTGGATCACCGAGTCACCGGCGGACGCCGCCGGAGTCGGCGCCGGCGGCGGGGCGGCGGGCGACGGGGCACCGCCCGGCTGCGGCGCGCCCGGCGACGGTCCGGCGCCGGGCTGGGCGGCACTCGGCTGGGCCCTGGTCGGCCACGGCTCGGCCGTGGACCGCTTGACCGGCGGGCTGTCCTGCGCCGGGCCCGGGGTGCCGATCACCTTGCCGCCGTTCGGGACGTCCAGGAAGGCCATGCCGCCGGCCGGGACCATGCCGAGCTCGGCCGCGCGCCGCGACAGCGCGTCCGGCGCCGAGCTCTGGTCGATCTCGTGCTGGAGGCCCTGCTGCTCGTCGGTCGCCGTCGTGGTCTGCTTCTGCAGCCGGGACAGCTCGAAGGAGCCCTCGTTGAGCGCGGTGTTCAGCGTGAGCAGGCCGAGCAGCCCGGCCGCCAGCAGCACCACGATGAGCACCGCGAACGGCGTGCGCCTCCGCACCGGGCGCCTGCCCGGCCGGACCGTGATCCGTGCCCTGCCCTGCCTCGGGAGTCCTCCCCGCCCCGCCCGGACCTCACCGGCCACCGGCCCCACCGCTCTCCTCCACCCTTCGGACCCGCCGGGACCGGTTCGTCAGCCCCGCTTGCTACGGTCCCTGATCCTCTCCGCCACCCGCAGCCGCACGGGCGCGGCACGCCGGTTCTCCTCGATCTCCTCCTCGGTGGCCAGCTCGGCACCGCGAGTGATCAGTTTGAGCCAGGGCTGGTGCTCCTCCGGGATGAACGGCAGGCCCGGCGGAGCGGTGCTGGTCGCACCGGCCGCGAAGCACTGCTTGACCAGGCGGTCCTCCAGCGACTGGTAGGACATCACCGCGATCCGGCCGCCCACCGCGAGGACGTCCAGCGCGCCCGGGATCGCCCGGTCCAGGACCTCCAGCTCGCCGTTGACCTCGATCCGCAGCGCCTGGAACGTCCGCTTGGCCGGGTTCCCGCCGGTCCGACGGGTCGCCGCCGGGATGGCGTTGCGCACCAACTCGACCAGACGCGCGCTGTTGGTGAACGGTTCCTTCTCCCGCTCCCGCAGGATCACCGAGGCGATCTTCCCGGCGAACCGCTCCTCGCCGTACACCTTGAGGATCCGGGCCAGGTCGCCGTGGCTGTAGGTGTTCAGCACCTCCGCCGCGCTGATCCCCCGGGTCTGGTCCATCCGCATGTCCAGCGGCGCGTCCTGCGCGTACGCGAATCCGCGCTCGGCCTCGTCCAGCTGCATCGAGGAGACGCCGAGGTCGAACAGGACGCCGTCCACCTCGTCGATGCCCAGGCGCTCCAGCACCTCGGGGATCTCGTCGTAGACGGCGTGCACCAGGGTGGCCCGGTCGCCGAACGGGGCCAGCCGCTCGCCGGACAGCTTCAGCGCCACCGGGTCGCGGTCCACCGCGACCAGCCGCACCTGCGGGAACTGGGTCAGCAGCGCCTCGCTGTGTCCGCCGAGGCCGAGGGTGGCGTCGACCACGACGGCACCGGGGCGCGAGATCGCCGGGGCCAGGGCGTCCATGCACCGCTGGAGCATCACCGGAACGTGCTTGGGGCCCGGTTCGTTGGTGGTCATGCGCGGTGGCGCCCTTCCTCGGTGCGGAGCAGCCCGACGTCCGGGAGCTGCGACCATTCTCGCCCACCGTGCCCCGGCACGACGAAGCGGCCCGTGGTCCCCGCCCGCTCAAGGGGAAGGTCGTGACCGCCCGGCGCCGGGGAAGGTGCGCCAGGTGGGCACGGAGCGGGAGGAGGCCACGGACCGCGTCGACCGGGCCGCACCGGCCGGGAAGGCCCGGTTGACGGGCCCCTGCGGGTGTGCTCCACTGCGCCGCAAACTCTATCGCGCGGGCCTTGCCAGTCAATGGTCCGCTCCGGCGCACCACCCGGGCGGCGGTACGGATCACCGCAGGTCGCGGGCGTGCGGATGGACCGGTGGCGGCACGGATCGGGGGCCTTCGGCGGCCGGCGCGCGCCCCCTCCCCGCCCCGCGTGCGGGTCACCCCGTACCTGCCCGGACGGACCCTCCGGTTGTGGCGATGCACCCGATCGCGGCGCCCGGTTCTGTAGCTCCCCGCCCCACCGCGCGGTCCCGATCCGCACTAACGTCGCCACCATGACAGTGACACCCGACCGGCCCTCGCCGAACGCCGCTGCCGCCCCTGCCAGACCCACCGTCATCGACCGCTTCGTCACGGCCAACCGCGCCTACGCCGTGACCTTCCAGGACGGCGGGATGGACGCCCGCCCGGTGCAGAAGATCGCCGTGGTCGCCTGCATGGACGCCCGCCTCGACCTGTTCGCGGCACTCGGCCTCGAACTCGGCGACGCGCACGTCATCCGCAACGCCGGAGGCGTCGTCACCGACGACACCATCCGTTCCCTGACCATCAGCCAGCGCGCCCTCGGCACCCGCTCGATCGCGCTGATCCACCACACCGGCTGCGGCCTCCTCGGGCTCACCGAGGACTTCCGCCGCGAGCTGGAGCTGGAGGTCGGCCAGCGCCCGCAGTGGGCGGTGGAGGCCTTCGTCGACCTGGACGGCGACGTCCGCCAGTCCATGCAGCGCGTCCGCACCTCTCCCTTCCTGCTGCACACCGACGACGTCCGCGGCTTCGTCTTCGACGTCCACACCGGCCTGCTGCGCGAGATCGACTGAGTTCTCCGTCCGCTCGTCCCCGGGCCCGCCACAGCCGCCCGGAGACGAGCGGACCGGCCACCCGCGGTCCAGGCATTCGGGAACCGCCGAATGGTGACTTCTGGCCATCCCGCGGGGGAGAATGCGCCTGCCGGTCGGACCCCGAACCACCTGGGGCGGCCAGGCCGCAGGCCGCCTTTCCCGGCGCCGGATCCTTGTTCGGAACCGCCCCCGGGACGGCCGCGTCAAGCATGGGGTGGGGCCCGGCCTCGGGACGGGGCGGGCACAGGGTGCCAGGGAGCGTAAACGGGTGACGAGCTACAACGATCAGGCCGGACTCGGCAGTCCTGCGGGGGGCGAGCAGCAGAGGGCGAACGGGTACCAGCCGGTCGGGCTCCCCGAGCTCGCCGCGGTCGTCGACCGCGTCCGTGCCAACGTCGAGAGCGTGATCGAGGGCAAGCCGGAGGCCGTCCGGATCGCCCTGACCGTCCTGCTCGCCGAGGGCCACCTGCTGCTGGAGGACGTGCCCGGCGTCGGCAAGACCATGCTGGCCAAGGCGCTCGCCCGCTCGCTCGACTGCACCGTGCGCCGCATCCAGTTCACGCCCGACCTGCTGCCCTCGGACGTCACCGGCACCAACATCTACGACCAGCAGCGGCACGACTTCGAGTTCCGCCCGGGCGCGATCTTCGCCCAGGTCGTGGTCGGCGACGAGATCAACCGCGCCTCGCCCAAGACCCAGTCCGCGCTGCTGGAGTCCATGGAGGAGCGCCAGGTCACCATCGACGGCACCAGCTACGAGCTGCCCTCGCCGTTCATGGTCGTGGCCACCCAGAACCCGGTCGAGATGGAGGGCACGTACCCGCTGCCGGAGGCCCAGCGCGACCGCTTCATGGCCCGGATCTCGATCGGCTACCCCAGCCCCGAGGCCGAGCTCGCGATGCTGGACGTGCACGCCGGCGCCAGCCCGCTGGAGGACCTCCAGCCGGTCGCGCACGCCTCCGACATCCTCAAGCTGATCGACCTGGTCCGCGGCGTGCACATCGCCGACCCGGTCCGCCGCTACGCCGTCGACCTGGTCGGCGCCACCCGCACCAGCCCGGAGCTGCGCCTGGGCGCCTCCCCGCGCGCCACCCTGCACCTGGTCCGGGCCGCCCGCGCCGCCGCCGCGCTGGACGGGCGCGACTACGTCACCCCTGACGACATCCAGCGCCTCGCCGTCCCGGTCCTGGCGCACCGTCTGATGCCGACCGCCGAGACCCAGCTCAGCCGCCGCACCTCCGAGCAGATCGTGACCGACCTGGTCGCCCGGCTGCCGCTGCCGCGCCCGCAGGGCGGCCCGGCCGTCCGGAGGGGCTGAGGTGACCCAGTCCGACTCCGCTTCGGGACTGCGGGCCGGGTTCCGCGGTCTCACCACCCGGGGGCGGTCCTTCCTCGCCGCCGGGGTCACCGCGGTGGTCTGTTCCTACCTGCTCGACCAGGACGCCCTGCTGCGCGTCGGCGTCCTGCTCGCCGCCCTGCCGCTGGTCGCCGTGGTGGTGGTCGCCAACACCCGCTACCGGGTGGCCAGCGG
The DNA here is from genome assembly GCF_042724755.1 of Kitasatospora sp. NPDC127067. Taxonomy (NCBI): domain Bacteria; kingdom Bacillati; phylum Actinomycetota; class Actinomycetes; order Kitasatosporales; family Streptomycetaceae; genus Kitasatospora; species Kitasatospora sp. NPDC127067. The sequence goes on from NZ_JBHXEM010000126.1 coordinate 21,395, forward strand.
ACGCCGGCTCAGCCCGCGCCGGGCCGTCGCCGGCCAGGAGGCCCGGGTCCACCTGCGGGTCGACAACGTCTCCCGGGTGCCCACCGGCGTGCTGCTGCTGGAGGACAAGGTCCCGTACGTGCTCGGGCCGCGCCCGCGCTTCGTGCTGGACCGGGTCGAGCCGCGCGGCCACCGCGAGGTCTCCTACCGGGTCCGCTCCGACCTGCGCGGCCGCTACCCGCTGGGGCCGCTCCAGCTGCGGCTGTCCGACCCGTTCGGGATGTGCGAGGTGACCCGCGCCTTCACCGCCTCCGACGTCCTCACCGTCGTCCCCCAGGTCCAGGCGCTGCCGTCGGTACGGCTCAGCGGCGAGTGGATCGGCCAGGGCGAGAGCCACAGCCGCACCCTGGCGCTGGCCGGCGACGACGACGTGATCCTGCGCGAGTACCGGCCCGGCGACGACCTGCGCCGGGTGCACTGGCGCTCCACCGCCCGGTACGGCGAGCTGATGGTGCGCCGCGAGGAGCAGCCCCGGCAGGCCCGGGCCACCGTCGTGCTGGACACCCGGGAGATCGCCCACCGGGGCAGCGGCCCCGCCTCCTCCTTCGAGTGGGCGGTCGGCTGCGCCGCCTCGGTCTGCGCGCACCTGCTGGAGCGCGGCTACCAGACCCGGCTGCTCACCGACACCGGACTGTCCGTGCCCGCGCCCGGCGCGGGCGGCGGCCACGGCAGCGCCGCCACCTCCGGGCTGATCCTCGACGCCCTCGCCGTCGCCGACCTGTCCGACGGCGGCACCCTCTCCCGCGCCGAGGACCCGCTGCGTGCCGGCGGCGAGGGCCTGCTGGTCGCCGTCCTCGGCGACCTGGACGACGCCCAGGCCGCCCGGCTGGGCCGGCTGCGCAGCCGCGCCGGCGGGGCGATCGCCCTCCTGCTGGACACCGGCACCTGGGCCGGCCTGCGGATGCTCGCCCCGGACACCGGCGGCGACGACTTCCGGGCCCGGGTCCGGCAGCTGCGCGAGTCCGGGTGGACGGTGATCCCGGTGCGGGCCGGGGACTCCGTACCGGACCTGTGGCGGGCCGCCGACGGCAGCAGGACGACCGCCCCCTACCGAGAAGAGGCCGGCGCGTGACCACCCGGGCCAAACTGACCGCGTACTCGGCGCTGGCCACCGCCCTCGCCTCGCTGTGCATGATGCCGCTGCTCACCACCCGCAGCTGGTTCACCCACGCCGTCCTGGTGATCGCCGTGATCTCCGCGGTCGGCGCGGGCCTGCGCCGCTCCCCGCTGTACCGCTGGACGGTGCCGGTCGGGCAGCTGCTGGTGCTGCTCCTCCTACTGCTGCTCGGCTTCGCGGGCGCCGGCGGGGTACTGCCCGGGCCGGCCACGATGCGGGTCCTGGACCAGGTCCTCACCTCCGGCCTGGACGACATACAGCAGTACGCCATCCCGGCTCCGCCCACCGCCGGACTGCGGCTGATCCTGGTCTCGGCGATCGGCCTGATCGCCGTCGCGGTGGACACCGTCGCGGTGACCTACCGGCGCTCGGCGCTGGCCGGGCTGCCGCTGCTGGCCCTGTACTCGGTCGGCAACGGCCTGGCCGGGGAGCACGGCAGCTGGGTCTGGTTCGCCGTCGCCGCGGCCGGCTACCTGCTGCTGCTGTTCGCCGAGGGCCAGGACCGGGTCTCCCGCTGGGGCCGGGTCTTCTACGGCGGCGCGCGCGGCTCGGTGGAGTCCGGCCGGGTCAGCCCGGGCGGCCGGCAGGTCGGCGTGCTGGCCCTGGCGGTGGCGCTGCTGCTGCCGGTGGTCCTGCCGCACTGGAGCTCCGGACTGCTGAACTCCGGATCCGGCGGATCGAAGGGCAAGGGCGTCGGCGGGAGCCTGTCGACCAGCCTCGACCCGCTGGTCAGCCTGGAGGCCGCGGTCACCAAGCCGACCGACGCGGAGCTGCTCACCTACACCCTGGACGGCTCGCTGGCCGATCAGACCTATCTGCGGACCGGCTCGCTCGACCAGTTCGACGGCACCAACTGGAAGCTCGGCAGCACCACGGTCACCGACCTCCCGGCGACGCTGCCCACCCCCGAGGGCCTGCGCGACGCCCAGCGCCCCCGGATCGAGGGCGACTTCAAGATCGGCGACCGGCTGGAGGGCAGCTGGCTGCCGATGCCCTACCCGGCCGCCTCCGTCCAGGTCCCCAAGCCCGGCGACTGGAAGCTCGACCCGCTGACCCGCACCGTCCTGCCGGCCAACGACAAGGCCATCCGCGGCCTGAACTACCACGTCAGCGCGCTGGACCTGCGGCCCGGCGCCAACGACCTGCGCCTCGCGGCCACCGCGCCGCAGGACATCAGGGAGCACTACACCGCCGTCCCGGCCGACCTGCCGCCGGTCGTCGCCGAGAAGGCCAGGGCCGTCACCGCCGGCGCCCGGAACGACTACGACCGGGCGACGGCGCTGGTCAACTGGTTCACCGGGCCGGACTTCACGTACGACACCGCGGTCAACGGCGGCACCGGCAGCGACGCCATCGCCGTCTTCCTGCGCGACCGCCGCGGCTTCTGCGTGCACTTCGCCTCCACCATGGCGGCGATGGCCCGGGTGCTGAAGATCCCGGCCCGGGTGGCCGTCGGCTTCACCCCCGGCGACAGCAAGGGCGGCGGCGTCTACTCGGTGACCGGCCGGATGTACCACGCCTGGCCCGAGCTGTACTTCTCGGGCTACGGCTGGCTGCGCTTCGAGCCGACCCCGAGCCGCGGCGTCCCGGCCCGCTACACCGAGGCGTCCAGCGCCCCGACCAGCGCGCCGACCCAGCAGGCGACCGCCGCCCCGCAGAGCGCCTCGGCCGCCCCGGCGCCGACCTCCAGCTCGGACTGCACCCCCAAGCAGCGCCAGCTGGGCGAGTGCGACACCAAGGGCAAGGCCGTCGCCACGGCCGCCGAGGAGTCCTGGCTGCTCTCCCCGCAGGTGCTCGGCACCCTGGCCGCGGTGCTCGTACTGATCGCACTGCTGCTCGCCCCGATGCTCTGGCGCGCCGCCGTGCGCCGCCGCCGACTGGGCGGCGGGGGCCGGCGCGGGCCCGGCGGAAGCGGGCCGGCGGAGCTGACCGACGCCCAGGTGCTGGCCGCCTGGGACGAGCTGATCGACTCCGCCTGGGACCTGGGAATTCCCCCGGACGAGTCACGCACGCCGCGTTCGGCGGCCCGCCGGATCACCGAGAAGGCGCAGCTGGACGCGGACTCCTCGGCCGCCACCGGCCGGCTGGCGCTGGCCACCGAGCGGGTGCTCTACGCCCCGCCCGGGCGGCCCACCACGGAGCCGCTGGCCTCCGACGTCCGCACCGTCCGGCGCGGGCTGCGGGCGAGCGCCGGCCGGGCCGGGCGGACCAGGGCGCTGCTGCTGCCGCCGTCCTCGGCCCAGCTGTGGTGGCGGATCTCCGACGCGGTGCGGGCGGCCCGGGCGGCGGTCGGCAGCCGGGCCGGCCGGGCGGTCGAGGCGGTCCGCGCGCCGGTGCGGCGGGCCTTCACCCGGCGCAAGCGGTCCACGCC